>JBNKUQ010000065.1:0-17673 GCA_050298695.1 Cellvibrionaceae bacterium | reverse complement strand
AGCAAGTCCAGCGATATCAGACTCAAAAAAAGGGACGCATGTACATCGCAATCACTTCGCACCTACATATAATTGCCAAGAATCCACCAAAATCCTACGTAAAAGCCGCAATTTAGATCAGTGATAATACGGATATCTACATACCAACAAACACATTAGTATCTTTGGCACAAGGGTCTGATAATAATAAACCTTGAGAAACTTGCTGTACTTTTCCAAGTAAATCCAAACACTGCCCCTTAGTCGCTAATGCTGTAGAAATAAGCTCTTAGGATGTGTCAGTAACCCTTTTAGTTTGCGCTTTATTCCCATTGGTCTAACTGCTCACGCACTTAACCACTAATAAAAAACATAATATCGGAGCACAATAATGCACTTTATCAAAAAACTAGCTTTGGCCACCGCAATCATCACCAGCGCTTCAGCCGCTTTCGCAGAAAAACCCAAGGAAACACAGGGGCTCGATGTCACCCCTCTAGAGCTCCATGCAGCTATAGGAGAACAGATATCAGCAATGAATGGTTTCGCTTTAAGAGCACGCCGTATTGTCATTAAGCCCGGTGGAACAATTGCTGAGCATTCACACGCCGACCGGCCTGGGGTCGTGTATGTCCTGGAAGGATCAATGACAGAGCACCGCGGTGACGTAGCACGTATCGTAAAACCCGGTGATACCTGGACTGAAACGGCTGACACCGTCCACTGGATGGAGAATACCTCGGATAAACCCTGTATTATTATTGCAGTAGACTTGGTCGCCCAAAAGTAAACACCAGGGGTCTGCCATCCGCAGCCCACAGTAAAAAAGCCCGGCAGCATTGTTATGCTATCGGGCTTTTCAGCGGTAAAACAAACCATAATGAAGTGTTATTCCACTTCGATAACTATCTTAACAGAGCAATGCCGAAGACTACGGAAGCCCGCGTCTTTGCCATGAGCGTCTGAAGTTGCTTCATGCGGAATTCAGGAATTTGATAGATACATTTTTCGATGTCCTTCTTTAAACAATACGTACATTCATTGTTTTTCTCGGTTGTGTATATCTTGGCATATGTCCGTGCTTAACACGGGAAAATCATAATCATGATTAAGTTACATCATCAGACATTACAGGATTTCTACCGCTGGCATCAACGAGAGGAATCAGCGCATGATATCAGCCCCGTTGCGGTTTACCGGCGAGAGGAGTTTCCGTGTAGCCTAAGTTTGGAAAGTGGACGCTATAAGTTCTATAAGGTCTCACTCTGTGTGCAAGGTTCGGGTCGCCTGGGTTACGCGGATTGCGGCGTTGATATTACCCGAAGTGCACTGGCCTTTTCCGATCCTCATATTCCTTATTCCTGGGAGCCTTATTCGGCAGAACAGACCGGCTATTTCTGTTTGTTTACCGAAGACTTTCTCTCTCGGCGTAAACGCCACGGTGTGTTGCCGAGTTCACCGTTTTTTCAACTGGATGGTGATCCAGTCCGGTTTCCTGACGAAGAACAAACCAGGCTGATTAGTTACTTTTTTGAGCGTATGTTGCTGGAGCAAAATAGTAAATATCCAGGCAAATATGCCGTTATCCATAATTACCTCGATCTGATCATTCACGAAGCACTGAAAATACAGCCCAGCCATCAGTTGTTTCGCAATACTGCAGCGTTTCGGCTTTGTTCACAATTTATGATATTGCTCGATCAGCATTTTTCTGAACAGGGCGACTGGCGTAAGCCTGCGGATTTTGCCGGGCAACTTTATGTGCATGTGAACCACCTTAATCGCTCGGTCAGGGAGGTTACCGGCAAAACCACTACCACCCTGATTGCCGAGCGGGCTGTTCTGGAAGCGAAGCACCTGCTGTTGCAGCCCAGCCATACTATTGCGGAAACAGCCTATCGACTGGGTTTTAACCACCCCGGCAACTTCAATATTTTTTTTAAGAAACACACGGGTCTGACACCCACTGAATTTCGCCGCCAGACGGTTTGTTCCTCATAATCATTACTTTGATCGGCATAAGTTAGCGCACCGCCGCTTACGGCTTTCTTCGTTAGAATAGCCCTAATCTGAATGAGGGGCTCTTATGAAAAATGCAATTTTTACAGATAAAGTGGCATTGGTGACCGGTGGTTCCACCGGTATTGGTTTTGCGGCCGCAGAACTGTTTTTGCGGCGCGGTGCCAATGTGGTGATCGCCGGTCGGCGCGCTGACATGGGGCGACAGGCATTGGCGCGATTAAAACCCGCTGACGGCCAGGTGCATTTTGTTCAGGCCGATGTCTCACAGGCTGAATCCGTTAAAGCTTTACTGGAGGAGACAGTGCAACACTTTGGACGCCTCGATATTGCTTTTAATAATGCCGGTATCGAGGGCAGTTTCGCGCCAGTGGGCGAAATTGAGGACGCCTCCATGCATGAGACAATCGATATCAATCTCAAAGGGGTCTGGCTATGTTGCAAATATGAGATGGCTTGTTTTGTCGAGCAACAGCGCCCTGGTGTGATCGTCAATACCTCGTCGTGGCTGGCCAAGGGCGTGCTTGTCGGCACTAGTGTTTATTCTGCCAGTAAAGCGGGACTCGACGGTATGACACGTGCACTTGCTGTAGAAGGTGCGGAGCATGGTATTCGCGTCAATAATGTTTGTCCGGGCTATATCGACACACCCATGTTTCGCCGTTTTTTCGATCCAGAAAGTGAGGAGGCGGCACCTTTTAAAAAGCATGCTCCTCTCCAGCGTTTCGGTACACCTGGAGAGGTGGCGGAATTAGTGGCATGGTTGAGCAGCGACAGCGCGTCCTTTGTGACGGGTGAATGTATTGGTGTGGATGGTGGCCTTGCTATTGGCGGACAGCGATTATGATCACGATGCCGTCTTTGGCAATGTGATCTGGTTCATATTCATTGCTTGTTCTCTAAGTTTGCATAATGTCTAGGCTTCGTTCTTTGCGGCCGAAACAAACCTGTCCGGTTTGTTAGAGTTTTATTTATTTTTGTAACGGCGATAACCCCAGTAAAAATATATTTGAGCATTGATAAATATAGAAAGCACATAAACACCCAATATATACAGATTGCTGTATCTGTAAACGAATTGCATTATGAGTCAAACTCAACGTAGATTAAAAAATTATTGAGAATAGCGAATAGGCTGACCGTGATAAACGTTGCCGAATAAATAAAACATAGAAATGCAAAATGTTTTGAGAGTGACTCGAAACTAAATTTTGGGAGTTTGAAAAACTTCGCCACCCACTGTTTGGGCGGATCGATTTTTCCGTTGAAATGGAAATACACAAATTCGCTGTAGCTCAATCTCTTTTTGTATGAGGAAAATGCGTTTTTTGAAATAGAATAGTACACACAAAAACCGGCGATTAAATACAATGCCACTTGAGCTATAAACAAGCCCAGCCATGAGTGCCCGAAGAATGAGATAAGGGGGTTCCACTCTTGCGAGAAGCAAACACTCCGAGCATAGAAGTTTATCTTGACTGGCATCACTAATATACATAGGATAACCTTTCTTTTAAGCCGCGCTTGTCGCGGCTTTTTTGTTTTAGAGATATTTCAGCTCCGCCGTTGCTGGCATTGATAATTTTGTGGGTTTCCCACGCCAACAATCAACTAAGGGGCAAAATATGCTATCAAATTCGAAATTACAAACAATTATCTTAACCTCCCGCCTGGACAAAGCCGAAAAATTCTATACTGACGTACTCGGCCTTGCGATAAAGAACCGATCCGATGGCGCTTTAGTTTTTGACGTAAATGGTAGTGACCTACGGGTTTCTCCTGTGCCATCAACGACACCAACGGAACATACTGTACTGGGATTTTCTGTTCCAGATGTGAGCGATGTTGTTGTTGCATTGTCAGGTCGCGGCATTGTATTTGAAAGATTCGACGGATTTCCACATGGACCAGATGGAATATTAACGACTCCAGATGGTGCTAAAGTTGTGTGGTTCCGTGACCCAGACGGTAATCTCTTATCAGTGGTTCAATTTCCTCAAAACCAATAGCAATTTTTTAGCGAGAGATAACCATGAATGGCTATCGCTCGCTAATTGGGAACTTAACAGCTTCGCTTGCAGGAGATATAACATCAGGCACGTACCACTTGCCGCGAAAGTCGATGTTTACATTGAATCGGGTTGCGGTTAAAGCGAAATGGCAAGACGCGCCTGTCGTTATCAAGGACATGCAAGTATCGCGAACGCTCCTTGATCACACATAAAGCAACTCAAACAACGTTGCACTTACAAGTTAAAACCACCTGATGATTATATTTTTGGTATACCATACAATGGTGAACGACCTATCACTCAGTTATGTAAACTCTCAAAAAAACCTTAATAATGTATGGATAAAAACTCAGATATACCCGATTTAATGTTTGACTCCTTAAATCAGGTGATGAGGAGTTACGCACCATTATCAGATAACACCTGGAAAAAATTTAAAACCATTTGTAAACACCGCCCTCTCACAAAAGGAGAGCGTTTTACCGATGCAGGAACTATCCCCAGGTCCTTTGGCTTTGTTTACCAGGGTCTACTGCGTGCTTATATCAATGACCTGAAGGGTGGTGAATACAATAAGAATTTTTTTCCGGAGGGCACATTTCCAGGGGCCATGGTAGCTTTACTCTCAACCAGCCGCTCCCGCTTTACCATTGACGCCCTTGAACCATCCGAACTGATTGAAATTGATTTTCAAGCCTACCGCCATCTACTGATGGCCAGTGACGATCTCAAAGTCTTTCATATACATTATTTAGAAAAAAACTGGCTGGTTGCCAAAGATATACGCGAAGTTGCTTTAGTTCAAGACAATGCCGCAGAGCGCTATCAACGCTTTCAGAGCGAACACCCCGAATTGGTAGAACGCCTACCCCAGTACCATATTGCATCACACTTAGGTATTACACCAACACAATTAAGTCGCATTCGGAAAATAATATCGCAATAGTTATCAACCTATGTTGATGTAATGAAGGGATAACTTTTCTATAGTATACCCATGATTTATTTTTCCTTATTCGCCCTGATTGCAGGTGCCGCTATAACCGCGCAAGCATCAATGAATGCGCAACTGGGCGTGCTTCTTCATAACCCCCTGCTGGCAACATGTATTGCCTTTGCCAGTGGTCTGGTCTTCACCCTGACAGGAGCATTTCTGCTTTCCTCACGATTGCCTACACAGGAATCCATCAACACGGTACCGTTCTATTTATGGTTTTCTGGCGGGTTGCTGAGTGCGGTAGCAATTACAACTTTTTATTGGCTCATTCCCAAAATGGGCATCGGTCCAATGATGACTTTCGCATTGAGTGGTCAACTCTTACTAGCCATTATTGCCGGGCATTTTGGCTGGTTTCAATTACCGGCAACGCCACTTAGCGGAATTAAATTAATTGGCATTGGCGCATTAATTCTTGGGATAATCTTAGTCAATAAAGGATAAGTATGAATCAGGCTGACCTTGAAAAAGCGAACATTGATAACCTAACCCAACTCTGGAAATTAATGGGAGCAGAAACTACTCGCGCTAGCCATAACAATCCTCTTTATAGCTCAACATCTTGGCCTTTCCGAGTATGGTACGACTGGGGACTCCAGTTGAAAACAGATGATACCGACGCTTTAATACAAAAAGTAAATTGCAGCGATAGATATTGCGTACCCACATGGGGCTACTCTGGTCAGCCACTACGCAATACGCTAACAGATAATGGGTTTACTCTGTGGTTTCAGCAAATAGCAATGGTAATAAATTTAGATTGCTATGATATTTTAACCACAGATTCCCTATCTCCATTTAAAATTAAGATATCAAAAGATTGTGCGACATGGACAACGATCGCCGCCCTCTCATTTGGTTATCCAATAGATGTTGAGGTTATTCAACGGATAGCCAAATCTGACGACCTTCAATTATTTACAGCATTTTATAAGGATAAACCGATTGCAACAGCGATGTTATTTCACGCCAGTGGTATTATTGGCATTCATCAGGTGGGCGTTTTACCAGCCTATCGTGGTAAGGGTATTGCACGTCAAGTCATGCAACACTTGCTAAATCGTTGTGTAACCTTAGGTAGCCGGTACGCGGCGTTGCAAGCATCGCCAATGGGCCAACGACTATACCAAAGCCTGGGGTTTGCGGAACAATTTAAAATAGGGAACTATCGTTTTGGACCTACAGATCACTCATAATCTGTGCTAACACATAATACCCGCAGTGCGAGAAAAATTGGAGCGCAACGGAAATTTTGTCCCAGTACCTGCGTGTGGCTTATCTACATCAAAATAACTACTCAACTGTAGAGCACCATGCATTAATCAGTAACATTTGGAAGAATAATACCGGTTTATTAAAGCCGCCAGAGACCAACATCTCTTGAATTTCAATGGGTGAAAGTACGGCCACACTTTTTCCGAAAGGCTTTGTACTCGTATTAAGCCCGACATGCTCATGCATGGACAGCCATGCGGTCGCGAGGTGTTCGTACTCACTACCACTCATGTCCGACGCGAGTTCCGCATTGATGATATAAGACCCGCTCACTAACCGCGATGAAATCTCAACAAAGAACTGTATTCGCTGCTGGTCGCAATTCACAGCGCTGGTTTTATTAAAATATTTTTTAATTGATTTATCCATACGTTTATAACTTAAATGAATTTCTTCATTTATAACTATTCCCTTCGCAGGCTAAACGTCGTCAATAGTTTATTACACAAAGTATTTTTTATTTATTTCTGGTCTTAAACTAAAGATGTGGGTGAGTGATTGTTTAATCGATTATCTTTTAGCACAAATTGCAATCGCTGTAACTTCATCTTTACAACCGTGTGTGACAATGCACTCGTACCCTGAAGCAGAATTCGATGAAGGCTCTATATGTCTTGAACTAGTTCCGCAATTAACACTGGCTTTTGTTAGCTTACACGCACCACCAACTGCGAACTCACCTCTATCGCAAATAGCCACGGAGCCTTTTCCAAAAGTTGGCTTGTCAGATCCTGCAGGAGATATGACTTGTCTAAATTTTTCCTCAGGTGGCTTGTCAATATATAACTGAAATAGATATGTAACGACACTTGCTACCACAGCGGCAATTATCCCAGCTATCCAGTTTTTCATTTTAAAACCCTCTCGATCCCGTAGACTTATGCATCGCCTAACAGTTAATTATACGACCAAGAAAATGTCTTGGTATTAAAACGCCTAATCAAGTATTGTTAAGCATTGATCCACCTGTTTCACTTCGAGTTGAATTCGCGTTTTATTAATGTTGATTCAAGTGACAAATTAGATAATATCTTTAGCAATGGCGCCCATAGAATCATACGGACCTCTCGAAAAATAGCAATAAATCTATTAAACAGTAATCAGATCGGTGATATTTATCATGACCTCTGATAAGATAAATTTTCATTTAATTATCGAATAACCGCAAGTTTTGGCAGCGTATTCTGCTGGAAATAAATTAGAGGTAATAAGCGCCAGGAGAAACTACTGCCTAGTACTGTAAATCAACTTTAATAGCCGTTTAAGAATATCTCGGTATATGCATACTGTATTAATAAAAATCACAATGTGAAAATTTAATCTATATAACACCCACAAAAATAAAACATAAGGGCTACACCATGTACAAGTATGTTTTCTTCGCCATCACCGTTCTTTTTATTGCCGGATGTCAAAATACAGTTACGACATCAGATCAACCGGGGGCGGCAGGTCTACGTTATGCGTTGCCTCTAGATCGGCTACGATTTACTGTTGTAACAACAGATGATTACAGTGACAAAATAGAATTCCAAAAAAAAGGCGAGGCGGAAGTCATCATATCCAATAACTACTCTGAAAATGACATTAAGGATTATTACAACAAATGTTATAAAGTTCCAGACCCAGTAAAAACCGGTAAGATTAGTGAAATACAAAAAGTATTAGTGGCAGACTGGTCAGGTAATTACTCCATTCGTATAGATCCTGGAGCTTTTCAGTCTGGCGCTTTCGATATCAAGCGTGAGGCCACTGGAATGCTTTCTAGTGTTCACCTAAATTCAACAGGCAAAGCAGGTGAAACCATTGTAAATGTGGCCAAACTGGTAGGGACAGTATATGGCTATTCATTAACAGGCGGAGTCAGTGCAGCCGCAGCGGCTCTGGAGAATATACCTGAAAACCAGAACCTCGGTGATAACCAAGCACTGGTAAGTTCAGAAAAGCCAAAGTCATCCTGCAAAACGATTAGACTATCCCTTATCAATAACAATAAGCTTGATGACGACATTAAGCCAGAGCTGTCAGACACCTATATCGAAATAGCCCTTTTCAAAAGATATCTTGATAAAAAAATTTTTAAAGATATAAAAAAGACCAAATCCATTATTGTTAACACAGAATCTATGATCTCTGAAATAACACACAACATTGGCAGGGCTAAAAAATACAGCGAAATAGTTAAGCTCGAAAATAAACGTAAAAAGCTTCAGGGCAATAAAGCGTATTTGGAAGCTGAGTTAGTAGGCTATCAAGCCGTTATTGCTGCGGCCAAAAATAGAGTTGGCAAAATGTATAAAATTACTGCCGACAAATCTGATACACAGATTATTGATACTGATCTTTCAGCGCTAATGTCTAGTTGTCCAAGTACTAATGATAATTATGAATCCTGTCAAACAACGCCAATTAGTCCAGAACAGATATCAGATCAAATGATCAAAAACATCTTTGAAAATGCCGGTATAGGGGTAACACTATCCCGAGTAACACCAAATAAATATGTCAGTATAGAGGAGATGCCGAATCATACTGGGATTTTATCAACTGAATCGTATATCGCTTATCGCGATTCTGAGCCCTTCGTACTGAATTTTTACCAGCTACAAGAAGAAAAGGTTGATGCTGAAACAACTATTAAGAAATGGGTGCCGATTAAAAGAGAACTACATTCGTTAGTGTCCTCCACATCTCCAGTCGGGATGATTCGTCACGAAACGAATATGTGGGCTAAACGCGATTTAAATCTCACCTATACGAATGGCCTCTTGTCAGGCTATGTCTTTAACGTTGATTCCGGAGCAGAAAAACTATCTGAGCAATTATCCGAAGCTTCAACAAAATATATTTCATCAGTGAAAAGCGCTCAGACCTCGCGTCTCGAAATAGAATCTGCCAACCGAAAAGCTGCGCTGGAACAATTAACGTTCCAGGTAGATTCGTTAAAAAAACAAAAAGAACTTCTTGAAGCCAAAAATGCAATAAATACATTAACAAGCACTCAAGCCGTAGAGCTGGCAAGCATCCAAGATCAAATTGATTTGTTAGATAAGCAAAGAGAATTGATTGAATCTCAACTTGGGTACGATACAGATTCGCAAACAGCCGCAAGTGAATTACAACAAGCCATAGCTCAGCAAGAGCTTTTAACTCTTCAGGCACAAGCGCAATTACAGGCTCAGGGAGATACGAGTAATAACATTGGAACACAACTGTTAGTTCTTCAGTCTATTGCTGACATCAAGGCCCAACTGGTCGGTAATGAAAATTCTCAAGAGCTATTAGATAAAATACAAAAACTGGAGATTCAATTAGAACTGTTAGAAAAAGAACTAGAGCTCAAGGGAGTCGTTGAATAGTAATCAAATTTTTCCGAGCATTAAAACTGCAACCGTTTTTTTCCTTTGATAACTTTTTGGGGCGGGGTGTATTTTTCTGAAGTTGCTATTGTGATAAATACACTTTATTTTATAATCAGATTTAACTATAAATAAGGGTAAGCAGGAAGTTAACAACAACCAAAAGCACTGCCCCAAGCCTTTCCCTAAGGTGTTATATAGCTTGGGCCTCCTGCTTATCATTAGAGGCGGCAGTTAGCGGACACAAAAAAACCGCGTGCTACCGAGTCGCAGTTTATCTGCCTTTTGAGAGTTGTTAAGCCCTGCAAATGCAAAGGCCCCAACAAAAAACAATATCAAAACAAGGGCTAGCGGAAAAAGCCAATGACACTGAAATGGTTTTTTATGTCTGTTACTGTTAGTAAGCTAAAACTGGGGTAATTAGCTTATGGTTGTAAGTGGGAGTGGATTTTAAGGATACCTATTTTTGCGGAATTATTTTTAGCTGAGAAAATATATGGTTAGGCTTCTAGCTCTCCTGCACAAGCTGGGTCGACCAGGGAAAGTGCTTGGCTAAAGAATATTCCCTCCGTCACCTTTTCCTTTTAACCTTTTCCTTTTAACCCCTCTCAAAAAATTAACCACTAACACAAAAGCAAAAGGCAAGACCTGACCCTGTTGCTTATCACTGGAAAATCCCTTGCCTCATTAAAGACACGACTATCATATACGTCTGCATAAGAAAAATTATGAAGAAAAGAATAGCCAAAACTAAAGTAAATTTACTTCTAAAATTATGGCTTGACATATGTTTTGGTTTCTGCAAGGTCCATCCTACAGGTAAGTTAAGCTGTTTAATTTTTTCTATGTAATCATTTAGCGAAGCTTTTCCCTTCAAAACTTTCAACATATTACTATCAGCAAGAAATAGATCTTGCGTAGTAGATACCTTGTGCAAAATACGACAACCATTGTAACTAAAACAAACTGCATTAGCCTTGAAGTAATCTAAACTTTTCCTAGTCTCCTCGCCTAGATAATTATTACTTTCTAGATGAACAAAGAGTGACTCTTGATCTTTTGTAAGATACTCTACAGTAAAGTCGTCTGGTATTTCTTTAACTACATTTTCATGAGATGCATTATTATCATCCAATGCAAATATAACGTCGTAAAACAAAGTGTGACTATTTAAAAATAATTCGATACGTGTTTCAAAAATAATTAAAATATTCCTCTTTTCAATCACCCAAAAATTTTCTTTTTTCGCGCAATCAAAACCCAGTTTTTTTGCGTTATCAATAAACACTCTTTCAACTTTACTTATATAACCACCTGCCTTTAAATTCATATTTTCAACCTCCTTTTTCATTGATAGTGTTTTTAAAAATACCATTTCTAAGCAATTAGCAAACAACAGGCCTTGACTATAAATCATTTGAGCAAGAAGGGATACCGATAACTGTGCACCTGAGCTTTTCTCGGCGCACGGTTATCGTTGTCCCGTAATTCCCTAATATTCAATGCACGAGTGGAGCAGTTATTTTATGTTTGAAAAATAAACGGTTCATTGGTGCTATTGAATTAAATTTTTCTTAAAGCAGATTATGCTATCTTTGATTTTATATGCAGGAAAAATAATTTTATTATCGCCTGTTGTATATTCATAAATTTACAGCGCTTGGCTGTAACCATGTTTCAAGCGGTGTCGTATGTTTTTTAATAATTTTCCGTTTTGAGTAAAACCACTAGTTAAATTCCAGGTGTAGGATTCACTTTCGCCTATGGGGCAAACCGTACATTTGGTATAGCCAATATTCATGAAAGGAGGGGTGATAAATCCTCCAATTTCAAATGCTTTGGGGTCTAGTAAATCAACGCTGTAGAGACCATTGGCATTACTATCGTATTGACCGGTTTCTAGGTAATTATTGATGAGATAAGCTCCATGCACGTGTCGTTGAAAGGTAACAACCAATAGTCGATCGGTAGTGAAAATAAAATGGCTGAAAGAACACATCCCTTCTTTGGAGCTCCATGTTGGAATATGTGTGCTATTTTTACATCCTAGCTGTAAAAGTAAGAATTTTTCACCCTCATTAAGATGAGGGGTAAGCATTTTTCTTAGTTCTTCTACCTCATTTTGAGACGCTATACTTTGTTCTCGGGCCGTTATAAATAGCATGAGATAAAGACAGGTGAATACTCCAATGGTTATAAAAATTAAAGCAATATTTTTATCTACATTAGCATCAACCATTAACATCAATATAAAAAATAACAAGCACATTGCTAGTATACCAACGGATAAACCGTATAAAACTGAACGGCCATACCCTCCCTTTTTTCTTTCAGAAACTGGAGTTAAATCACCCAGCAGTTTTCTGACGTTTAATGCATTGATAGGAGTAGATAGATTAGAGTCGGAGAATAAATATTTCATTAAAAATATCTTATAGCTTAGTTATTAATAATATTGATTTTAACTTATGCTTTTAGATCGGTAACTTTATCAGAAGCTTACACCTCTTGGCTGTAACCATGCTTTAATCGTTGCCGAATAATTTTTAATAATTTTCCGTTTCGAGTAAAGTGGCTACTTAGCAGCCAAGTATAGCTATCTGATTCACCAATAGGCCTTACTGTGCATTTTGTGTGGGATATATTAAGAATAGGAGGAAAGGTAATATACCCCCCTATTTTAAACGAATGGGTTCCCAGTAAATCGACACAATAAAGCCCATTTGCGTAAACTGAATAATTGCCAGTTTGTAAATAATTATCAATGAGATTTGCTCCTTTTACAGAAGAATGAAAGGTAACAATTAATAATCGATCCGTAGTGAAAATAAAGTGAGCATACTTACTAACTCCTTCTTTATTCATCCATGTGGGCACGCGGGTACTAAAATCGCGCGCCAATTGCAGTAATAAAAACTTTTCGCCGTCGTTTAGTTGGGGTTCGATTAATTTTTTTAACTCATCAATTTCATTTTGAAATGCGATATTTTGCTCTCTGTTAAATGCAAAACCTGTTAAATAAATACAGACAGCTATTCCAAACATGCCGACATATAATATAACGTAATAGTCAATATATAAATCTACCATACCTACAACTATCCCAAACCATATTGTCATTGTTAGTGAAGCTGTTAAAAACAAAAATAAAACAGAACGCCAATATCCTCCTTTTCTTTTTTCATTAACAGGTTCCAAATCGCCAAGTAGTTTTCTAGCTTTTAAAGAATTAATAGGTGATGATAAATTCGATTCGAAAAATAAACGGTTCATTAATTCTGTTAAATTAGGCCTATATTAATGCAGGTTAGGGTATCTTTTTTATGCGCTAGAAAAATAATCTTCTTCTTACCGCTTATTGTGGATTCATAAATTTAAAGCTCTTGACTATAACCATATTTCAAGCGATGTCGTATGGTTTTTAATAATTTACCATTTTGAGTAAAACCGCTGCCTAAAAGCCAGGTGTAGGTTTCATTTTCTCCCATGGGGCTGACGGTGCATTTGGTATAACCAATATTGAAAAGAGGTGCTTTAATATAACCACCTATTTTAAATGCCTTAGGATCGAGTAAATCGATACTGTAAAGGCCATTGACATAACTGTCATAGCTATCATATTGGCCGGTTTCTAAGTAGTTATTAATAAGATTGGCGCCAATAACAAAGCGTTCAAAGGTGACAATCAATAGACGGTCGGTGGTAAAAATAAAATGACTATAGTCACTTATTCTCTGTTCGGGGAACCATGAGGGTATGCGCATACCATAAGCATGGCCCAATTGTAACAGTAAAAATTTTTCACCTTCATTAAGATTAGGGGTGAGAATTTTTTTAAGTTCTTCAATTTCGTTTTGTGCAGCGATATTTTGTTCGCGAACAGTTATAAAAATCCCGATACAAAGACACAGTAATCCTCCTATTATGATATAGGGTACAACTACAATGTCTCCAAGATTAGCGTCAGCTATTGTCAGCAAAAAATAAAAAAACAATCCCAGTGATGATAAGAGAGCAAATAAGCCATATAAAACAGCGCGGCCATACCCACCCTTTCTTCTTTCTGATACGGGGCATAGATCTCCCAGGACTTTTCTAGCATTTAATGCATTGAGGGGGCTAGCGATTTTGTGTTCGGAAAAAAAACGTTTCATTAAAATTTTCTTATGGTTTAGTTATTAACAATATTGATATTAACTTATGCTTTTAGCTCGGTAACTTTATCATAGGTATCTCCATCGGTAATAAAGTCATCGACTCGCTCTAACAAATCTTCTAATGGCTTGCGCAGAGTAAAGGCGGACATCTCCATGGGTAATGCCACTTGGCGGGTTGTTAGCTCATCAAACCATTCTCTAAAACGATTCATACCCCCTTCATCGATTGACTTACCGTTAAGGTGCTTACATAAATCCTCGGTATCATTATTAAATGTTCGCATATATTTAAGCACTTGTGCGACAGCAACCAACACAAAAGAGACGATGCTTAATATAACCCCTACTTTAAAGCCAATTATGGTGCCGGTGGCCTTTAAACTCCATAAACCAACAAGACATCCCACTGCAGAAATACCATCTAAAATAGCATCTTTTGTAAAGCCTTCGTTATAGCTTTTCAATGCATCGTAAGTAAACCAAGCAAAGCCAAGGGCACCGCCAACCCCTCCTCCAATAGCTTGTAAAGTCCCAAGCCCTAAACTAATACGCGCTCCAAAGGGTGCTAAGCGTGTCGCCAAGGGTTGTAAACGTGAAATACGCGTTGAGACATTTGTTTTTGCCGCGTTCGATAGGGATAAGGTTGCCTGTATATTAAATACTTTAGCTATCGCATTGGCCGTATCCGAAAATAAACCAACGGCTAAGCTATGGGCTCGCAGTTTATTTTCTAAGGTGCTGTTTTCACTATAGGCGTTACTGTAAACGACAGTGGCCAATAATAAGTTAATCACACTGCTGCTGACAAAGCTCGTTTGTTCAACGTTATGGGTGGTATTGGGTACATGGATGATAATGGACTCTTTGAGTTTCAGTACCTGTTCATGTAACTTATTAATTTCGTCGAAGGGGATATCTTTAAAATTAACGCCTGCAAATATTGCTTTGATTTCTGCCGCTATTCTCGCTTCGATCGCCATTAATTCATCAATCTTACCGCCACCATTTAAGTAGTTTGCCAATTTTCTAATTTGCTCATCATTTAAGGTCCATTCGGTATAGTGTTGTGACGGCGTGGAGCTATTGATTTTTACCCCTGATTGATAGTTAACATTTTGTTTGTAGAGCACATTTTCTTTTATCCAATCCGCGATCTCGCCACTAAGCGGAGTCTCGGGTAACACTTGTTTTTGGAAAAATTCTTTTTTGGCGAATTTAGTAAATGCTTCGCGATTGGAGAGGTAGCTGATTACAGTATCAAAGGTAATGCCATCGACGCGATATAGAATATTTCCCCAGTTTTCCAAATCGACATCATGCGCTTTGTAGCCTCTGTTGGGATCATTGAGTATGGGATGCTCGTAGAGGTTTGCGTGCAGAAATTCTTTATAGATGGTATCGGCATCACGCATGGTGGATAAGGTTAATAAAATTTTGTGGGTAAATAAATCGAAGCCAAATCTATCTTTGTTGTAACACCATAAGTCACTGTAATTAGCCTGTGCAATGGCGTTATCAAAAAAAGCGACTTTTAGTTTGTGTGCCAGTTCTTCAATATCGGCTGTACGTTTTTTGTTGCGCCCACTGGTACTTTCTTCTTGTATGATTTGAGTAAATAGGCCCATCGCGGCATCGATATCGTCTAGGCCCATTTTGAACTGAACATAATGCTCTTTATCGAGACCGAGCTTATTATCATGATTTTTAGTATCACCATCCCAATTGCTGATGTCAGTATCCTGAATGATGGTTTCCAGCTCTGTTTGGGATAATGCGGTTAAGGGGCCATGCTGTATTAACAATGACTGTATCGCCCCTAAATTTTGTAAATAGGTGTGGTAATGCTTTATTGCTTCGTAATTTTCTTGTTGCAGTAGGCAAATTTGATCGAGGATATGGCAATAAAATGCAAAAAGTGCATAGTTGTTTGGTTTAATTTTAATGCCACTTTGATAGACCTCTGAATAAACCGTATCTCGGTCGATGGTTATTTTGCTGGCTAGTGCTTCTTTTTGCCACGCGTAATTGTGGAATGGGCGAAATAAATCCACATTGTCATAACCCTCTTTGAAGTGGCTGACTTGTATTTCCTGTTCATAGCAAATATAGGGGCATACCCAATCAACGGAAATAAGGTAGTCTTGGGAGGTTTCAAAGGCCATTCGTGATCGCGTTAGGTAATGGTCTAGCATTTGTTTGGTGTCAAACTTTGCTTCTAGCAACCACTCTGTGAATGGTGTGAGGTGATGCAAACGAAATTTACGATAAATATCCCACTTGCCATCTGCCGATGCTAAATAGCGAGGCATTCTATCGAATTCATCGACGGTTACCCCTTTGGTTGAGGTGGCTTCTTGGTAAAAAGCGGCGAATTTTTCTCTCATTTCATCAATGTATTCATTGATAATGGTTTCTTGTGCTACTTTTCGTTGTTGTGCATTACTGGCTTCTACCGGAATTTCAATAATATAGCTTTTTTTACCGAAGGCATCGTCTTGACTAAAGTCAACCATCACGCCGTAGCGCACTTCATTTTCATTGGGTACTATTTTTTCTACCCTGACTAAAAAATCGTTGAGATGGTAGGTGATTGCGGCATCGCCTAGGGCATCGTCCGCTAGCTGAAAGACGATATCGGTTCTTATTTGTAGAGGCTGGCTCATGATGGATTCCTTTTATCTTATCTTTTTATCTTTAGTTACTACTGGCGCACTAAAAAAGAATACATCGTCATCCCCCGCGATCAGCAACGCAGGAGCGGTTGCTGATCGCGGGAATGACACCGAAAGTAATAAACAGGCCTCGGTTATCTCGGTGTATTCTTTTTTAGTGCCACAATAGTATTTTTAGCCCGCGGCCATTTTTGAGGTAATTAATACATGTTGAAATAAGGGTAGGGTTTTCCCTTCACCTTGATCAATCACGCAAGAATAATGTTTTCCCGTTGTCACGTAGTCGAATGTGATTATGAGTTTTTTCTTAAACCGTTTTACTTTTTCTGCGTCTAGCAGAGAGACGGTTTCTGAATACGTGCTTCCGTCGTCGTTAATGCTCCATAGTGTACATTGGTCGTCCCATGTTTCTTCTAGCGGTAAGTCATAATGGGTTTCAATTTGAATGGTGATTTGCTGGACGACGACCAAGGGGTTAATTTTATTCACCGCTACATTCACGGTTTGCAGCTTTGTCTGTTCGACTGGTTTGGCTTGTTCGCTTTCAGCAAAAGCCTCCGGCTCTTCACTAAGGGATGGGGATTCTATCAGATTTGATGAATCCATTGCTGGAGATGCAGGGCTTGTTGCACTATCACTGCCTCCTAACGGAAGCGCTGAACCAAGATCTTGACTAATATTAATGGCTTGCTCAACATTTGGATTTTGTTCGGCGAGTTTACCCATGGCCTCGTCGAGGGCCATATCTTTTAAATTTTCTTTAATCAGTTCTTTGTCGATATCACCTGGGTTACTGAGATCGACACCAAGATCGTCCAACACTCCCATGGCTTCTTTAATTTTGGGATTTTCGGCCAGCTTTTCTTCCAGCTTATCCGTAGCCATCCCTTGTAGGTTTTCCTTGACCAGTTCTTTATCCATCGCGCTGGGATCGGTGAGGTCGATTCCGGCTTGGTCCAATACCCCTAATGCTTGTTGCATTTTTGGGCTTTGCTCTGCGGCTTTACTGATTAATTCGTCGGCTGCCATGCTTTTAATAGTATCGCTACTCAGGCCTGCGGCACCTACTGCTGCCATTGCTCCGATGATGTTTCCTTGATTGCTGGCTGGCTCGACAGCACTCTGCTCTGCCGCTTGATCATTGAGGTATTCCTCCGCGACCTCTTCGGAACTGGCCACTTTTGTGGAGGTATAGGTAATCTC
>JBNKUQ010000064.1:0-17858 GCA_050298695.1 Cellvibrionaceae bacterium | reverse complement strand
CGGGAAGCGTCTTCCATATAGATAAAAACGGTAATCTTTCACCCACTTCAGACGCAAATTCCCACATTTCCACAACCTTAGACCAGTTTTGCGAATCAATTGCTGTGGTAAGCTCCGCACCATAAACACGAGCATCAATCATCCTTTCAACATCGTGATCTAAGACGGTATTCAAAGCATCTAAAGCTTTCAAATGTAGGTTTACTTTCGATGCCAATTCTTTATTGTAAGTAGCACTATTCACCAAAACTGTCAGATCAAAGACTATACCACCAACAAGAAGCTTTTCCTCTTGATGCAAAGTACGCTGCAGAGAATTCAAATCACTGGAATGAGGGTAAACATGCAGCAAATCCGCTACCATGGTATTTAGCCTCTTAAAATTTAGCGCGTCACTGTTAGTAAATAACTGTTCTTGAACATGAGCAACAACCGGCGGAACAACATCATTGTACAAATTTAGCAACGCATCTTGCTTAACAGGACTAGAAAGATCATTCAAAACATTCAAGTAAGAAAAGCGCTCAATAGGTGTACGCCCCCTAATAGACTCAACCAACAAAGAAACTTTTTGCTGTTGCTGATATGCGTGCTCATACTGCAAATACTGCTGGCGATGCTCTTGCCATCCACCCCAAAAACTGTAAGCAGCAGTTATAACTACAAATAACCCCATTAATTTAGCTAAAATTAATACCGACTGACGACCAGCATCAACAAACTCACGAAAAAATAACTCTACTGAAGAGTAACGCTTACGCTCATCAACACTCATAGCCCTCTTTAGGATTCGCCATTGCGCCAAATTAATGCATCCAGGCTTTCTAACAGAATTTAGCGATAAATCAGCCGCCTTCTTGTGAGCAGGAATTGGAGAACGCCCCTCGAGCATTTCGTATAAAACGCAAGCTAGAGAAAAAACATCATCGCTGGTGGTAGCAGGTTGGTCACTAATCACCTGAGGACTGGAGTAATCCAAGGAATACCCAAAATAGTGATCTCCATCAATTACAACTCTTGGATTTTTATTTTGGCTATCCTGACGACAGTTAGCCAAGTCAACCAACTTAACCTCATTATCATCCCCAATAATAATATTGCTTGGCTTAACATCAGAATGCACCACACCCTGCTTATGCATATACGATAAAACATCCACCAAACCCTTAATAACCTTGATGCTTCTATCGTAATCAAAGCGGGTTCGCGATAAAGCTCCTTTCAAAGACTGGCCTTGAATGTATTCCATCACCAAGTACTCAACACCTTGATCGCGGCGAATATCATAAATATGGACAAGGTTAGGATGAGCCAACTGCCTTGCTACAGCAATCTCAACACGAGCAATTTTGCGAGTTGCCTCATGACGTAAAAGACTAGGATTGATGCACTTAAGGACTAACGGCTTAGCATTTGTGATGAGCCTGTCATCTGCAAGATACAGAACACTAGTACCTCCCTCAGCCAGACGGGCAGTCAAAACATAACGAGACGAGAGAACAGCAGTTTTCTGCCGTCCCCTAAAGGAAAATTTGGAAAATGCTTCATGCGATTGTAATGTTTCCATACCTACAACGTAACAAATAAGGGGTTAATCAACCGAACCAAGAAAAAGTAGTATTCCCCTACGTCAAAACTAGGTCTGTAGGCTCATCAGCACACTTTCTTAATCAGGGCCGCTCAAATAAATCAATGCAAGAACGCTCAAACAATGAGCAGATGATATACTACTTACTCCCTGTTTTATTTTGAACTTAGTCACATAATTGACAATTGTACAAAATAATCCTTTCAAAAAGCCACTAATTTTTAGACTTATATTTTTGACGTCACTAAGTTGGCATACAGAATAGCTTCAAACCATACCCCTTTCGCCTTGCTGCATTCGTGAACAGATAATATACACCTCAAACATGACGCAGATCTCATTTTTGTATTTTTTATTATACAAATCCCATCCTTTTCATTTAGTATATTGGCTTCGCTAGCGCTGGAGAAATCGTTGCAACTAAGCCAGCAAAACCTGGCCTAATGTAGCATTTGGGGGCAGAATAACTGCGCAACAAGATGCGACAGGACTTTCGAATAGAATCATGGATATTCAACTAAAACTCATTCAAAAGCCAAGCAACTATGCAAACCCAAGCCACAATAGCGCCTGCGCTAAAAGCAAAACGCTAGTTATTGGAAGAGACCCTAGCTGTGGACTCATTTTAGACTGCGAAGAAAAGGTTATTTCCAGGCAGCACGCCCATATCACCAAAGCTGGCAACAAAATCATACTAACCGACACTAGCGCAAACGGCACTTTTGTTAACAAACAAACCGAACCTTTAGGTTATGGAAATTCTATTGTATTAAAGAATAATGACATCATTCAGCTTGGTGAGTACGCGTTAAAAATCAATATCAAAGAAAAACAAGCTCCAAAAACAGCCGAGATCACAAGATTACAGCCAAAAAATCAAAAAAACTGTATCTCAAGCGATAAAACCCGTAGAGCCCCATCAGAACTAACCTTGGTTTCAAAAAAACAGGGGGAGAAAACTCCAGCAAAGAGTCGCAACAAACCAGGACTAGAGAAACCTCAGCATAAATCTTCCATCGGCAACATCAACGAAGCGTTTACCCCTCCCAGCATTACGATTCCCGAAGACTGGGACATGACAATTGAGCTGCAAAAAAAGTCATTAGGTAACCCCGTCCCTCAAAACTTAAAAAAACCCATCAATTTCCCTGAACAAGAGGTAGCCCTACTCAGCAACTTGTTAAAAGGACTAGGAATCTCAGCTGACAAACACGATACTGACATTACTGCTGATAATATGTTAGCTCTCGGTCGTTGCCTGAGAGTGTCGATAGCAGGTATGATTAAGCACAGGGACCAAGCAGATAAAATCAAGTCAAAACTCTGCTTTGACGATAAAAATCTACTGAAATCACTAAACTATTCTTCTTTTGCAGACTTCAAGACAACTGACGACTTTCTGCAAAAGCTGCTTTCCCCTGAACAAAAGACTCACAGTGAGTTTGTATTAGAAGTTATAAAGTGTCAAAACGAGATAATGGAAGATCAGGTCGCCATATATAAAAGTTACAACAAAGCCATCGACTCATTTCGGGAGGAACTA
This sequence comes from Cellvibrionaceae bacterium, assembly GCA_050298695.1. Taxonomy (GTDB): domain Bacteria; phylum Pseudomonadota; class Gammaproteobacteria; order Pseudomonadales; family Cellvibrionaceae; genus CANLBN01. The sequence goes on along the minus strand of JBNKUQ010000064.1, from coordinate 14,727 downwards.
TCCCCCTTTACTATAGAGTCACTTTTTCATGAAAAACAAAAAGGCGATAAAAATATAGCAGAGAAGCTAATTCCCAGTATCGGAAAATGGGAGATGTACAAAAAACAATGGAGCGAGAAATGCCTAAACTTTAAGAAAATTATCAAAAAGAATTTCGAAAAAAATATTAGAACATTGCATCAAAAAAGAATTAACGAACGGCAAGTCATCAAGCAGAAAAAAAAATGAAAGCACTATTATATTTATTCACTACCTTTGTAGCTCTAAGCATCCTTTCGTCGTGTGCAACCACCGCCAAAGTTTGGAAGCCATATGACAATATTACGATAATAACCACTTCGGATGTGAATCCAGATGGCTTGGGCAAACCATCCCCTATCCAAATCAAAATCTATGAACTTTCATCCAGATCCACCTTTGACAACTTAGATTTTGATAGGGCGTTTTATGAAGCCAAGACCATGTTAAGCGATGAGTTAATATCAGATGCGGAATATACCATTCAACCTTCTGACACTATTGAGCATAAGATTGATCTACAAAAAACAGCAAACTTTATCGCTATTTTAGGCGGCTTTATTGATATTGATAATGCTCGCTGGAAACATGTTTACGAAGTGAGTCCTTACGGGCATTACGATCGTGAAATCACTATCGATAAGCAAGGCATTAAAGAAGGTAAAGTGAAAAAAGAAGAGAAAAAGAAAGACTTTAGCGGAAAAGGTGAAGAAAACAATAAAGACAAGAAAGAAGATGCTTCCATTAGCGACAACATTGATACGGGCGTGGAAACACTTGAGAAAGCGAATAGCGCCAAAGGCTCTATAAAAGGCCTGCTTGGAAAATAATACGACTGATTACGTAGGAAATAACGATGTCATTAACAAATAAAATTGCATGGTTAGAAAGCCAATATCTATACCCCCATCACTTTCAACAGCAAGAACGATACTTTGAATACACGGTCGAACAGCGCTGCGCCGCAATTAAACCTTTTATATATGGTTTTTCCAAGCTTGAAATAAACCAGGCGTTACTTAATGAAAGAAAGTTTTCGCTGTCAAAAACACAAGGAATTATGCCAGATGGCTGTACCTTTGATAGTTTGGTCAATGCAAATCAGCCCATACCTTTGGAGATTCCTAACACAGTAAAGAACCAACTCATCTACCTTGCTCTACCTACCTATCAACCAGGGTATCAATTTTTAACAACCGATAGTAATAGTCAACAAATTGGCCGCTACAAACTCGAGGAAACCGATGCTTTTGACTATACTAGTAGCGCACTGAATACAGAGAAAATTGAAACGGCCCGTTTACAATTACAATTTTTACTAGAAAGCGATGAAATTGGAGGATTTACCTGTTTGCCCATCGCAAAAATTGTGGAAGTCACGGCTGAAAATGCCATTATTCTTGATAAAAATTTTATTCCACCCGTTATTAATATTAAGAACAATCCTTCTCTTAATTACTACCTTGAAAACATTAATGGCCTGCTAGAGCAAAGAGGAAATGCACTGTCCACTCGCTTTCAAAATAGTGCGAGTAGTGGTGGCTCATCTGCCATTGCTGACTTTATGTTATTACAACTAATCAACCGCTATGAACCTAGGTTAAAGCACCTCTACAAAATCAGCGGTAATGTACATCCAGAATCACTCTATTTTGAACTTTTGGGCTTAGCAGGAGAATTGGCTACGTTTACCACCACAGAGAAACGTCCGCTTTCAATTCCCGGTTATAACCACAATAATCTATATGAATCATTTCAACCTCTGATTCAAAATATTAATATTCATTTAAGTGCCGTATTAGAACAAACAGCCATCGCACTACCTGTTGAAAAACGACAGTATGGTATTTATGTATCCCCCATTGCTGATCGCAGCCTTATCGAGAACACGCGTCTTATTTTGGCTATTAAAGCTAAAATGCCAACCGCTGAACTGAAATCATATTTACCTGACCATTTAAAAATTGGATCAGTTGATACCATCAGAGACCTAGTGAATAACCAATTGACAGGTATTACGGTTAACGGCCTGCCAATAGCGCCTAGAGAAATCACCTACCATGCAGGCTTTGTTTATTTTGAGCTAGATCAATCCAGTGACCACTGGAAAAATTTGAAGAAATCTGCAGGTTTTGCCTTCCATATAGCAGGAGAGCTACCGGAACTTGATGTAGAGTTTTGGGCTATAAGATCATAATGAGCGATTTAGATAAAACTATTATTAAGCCTCGTCCAGGCCAAGGCCAAAGTAACGCGGGAAATGATAATACAGTGATAAAACCCAGGCCCGCAGGCCAGAATGTCGATAATGACAAAACGGTCATTAATCCTCGCCGTAAACCCACAGGCGTTTCTCCTTTGGCTGGAGGTGACCCTGATAAAACACAAGTCAGACGGGGTAAACCGACAGGAAATGCTATTCATAGCATGGCAATATATGACTTACCTGGCCTACCTGAACTCATTAGAGACGCTTCTCCTCTGCTCTCGGTTATATCGCAAATAAAACAGCTAGATGGCAGTATTCAGGCAGAAAAACTGAGACAACATATTAGCAATTTGATCTCGGAATTTACTCGCAGTGCGAGCAAAAAAAATGATAACGACCTCGTAAAGCGTGCTTCTTATGCACTATGTGCAACGATCGATGAATCGGTGCTCAATACTCCCTGGGGACAAAATAGTTCATGGAGTCAAAAACCTCTACTGAGTATATTTCACCATGAAACTTATGGCGGTGAAAAATTTTACACTATGCTTGATAACGAAGTAACGGGTGAAGTAAAGCACTATGAACTTATAGAATTATTGTACATGTGTTTATCTCTAGGCTTCCTAGGGAAGATGCGTGTTGAAAAAGACGGTCAAATAAGAGCAGAAAGGATACGCGCTAACACGTATCAGGTTTTAGTTAGAAACAGAAATCGCTTTACACGGAAAATTTCTACTAATATTGATCCCATCACATCAGAAAAAAGTAAATTGACCAGTTTTTTACCGATATGGTTACTTGCATTAGCACTGACATTATGTGCTTTTTGGATATATAACCACTGGTTACTTGAGCTAAATAAACAGTCCGATGTATTAGCGACTGAGCTGGCTAACTTAATTCCTCTAGAAAAAGAAGTAACGTTACCTGACGATCAAACTAGAAAACCAATTATTTTGTTGAAACAACTACTCCAACCAGAGATTGATCGTGGCGTACTATCGGTAAATGATTACTTAAATCGCAGCACAATTGTTCTTCAATCCAATGAACTATTTGCACTAGGTAGCGCTGATATCAATGAGGCGGTTGAACCCATCCTAGACAAAATTGCTAAAGCATTAGAAAGCATACCAGGCCGCATTATGGTATTCGGCCATACCGACAGTACACCGATAAGAACCACTCGTTACCCATCCAATTGGCATTTATCACTTGCTCGAGCCAGTGCTGTAGGCAAATATATGAGTAACTCAGCGGACTTAAAAGCTCGTCTATTACCCGAAGGACGAGGGGCAAGTGAACCCGTGGCAGATAATGGCTCTCCTGAAGGCCGAGCACAAAACAGACGCGTATCCATAGAGCTTTTTTATGATGAGTCTTCGCCAACATTACTCCGCTCAAGTCAATCTCAACCTGCTGATACAACGACAAATCAATAATATTCAAGGAACGAATTAAGGTATAACGAAACAGATGAAACGCTTTTTAAAATTTTTCAGTCAAACCTGGCTGCTTGCACTCATTATTATTGTTTTATTGTCCGCAATTATTTGGTTCATTGGACCACTTATTGCAATCGCAGATTATAAACCACTGACATCCGAAACTGTCCGTTTAGTTATTATTTTTGTAATGCTTATTGCGTGGGGCCTAAATAACCTACGCAAGAGTAAAAAGGATAGCAAACAAGATAAAGAAATTGCTAAAGAGCTCACTGAAAATACAAAAAAAGTCAATATCGATTCGGCAACCAGCGCTGACGAAAAAATTTTAGCTGAACGTTTTAATCAGGCCATTAAAACTTTACAGGGTTCAGCCTTTGGCAAAAAAGGTAAGCTTTACACGTTACCCTGGTATGTCATTATTGGCTTGCCGGGCTCAGGAAAGACAACCGCACTTAAAAACTCTGGTCTACAATTTCCACTGCATAGCCAATTTGGTGACGAACCGATTCAAGGCAGTGGCGGTACCCGCTACTGCGACTGGTGGTTTACCAATGAAGCCATTTTGATCGATACCGCCGGACGCTACACCTCACAAGATGATACAAAAAAAGCTGAATCAAAATCTTGGAATAGTTTTTTATCCATCCTAAAAAAAGGACGCCCTAAACGCCCCTTAAATGGCATTATCATCACCATTAGCCTGCAAGATATTCTTAGTAAAACCAACACACAAAAAAGCTTGCATGCCACTGCGATAAAACAGCGTATCCAGGAATTAAATCATCAACTAAACATGGAACTACCTGTCTATGTCATGTTAACCAAAACTGACTCTGTTGCAGGCTTCACTACCTTTTTCAGCGACATGGAAAAAGAGGAGAGAGAGCAGGTACTTGGCTTTAATTTTCCCAATTCAAAAATTGAACGTGAAAGTGATTTCAAAAATTATTTTGATCAAGAATTCACCCAGCTTATGGGAAATATCAACAATCGCGTACTGTATTTACTCGATCATGAAAAAGCACAAAATAAGCGTAATTTAATTCATCAGTTTCCGCATCAGATGCACGCTTTAAAACCCTTACTGATGGAATTCTTAAATAATATTTTTACCCCAAACCAATTTGAAACACCTCTGATTATTCGGGGGTTGTATTTCATCAGTAGCACACAATCAAATATGGGGTCGCAATGGATATCGGGTAGCCTACCAACTGACAAACTGCACAGCCCTATTGATCAAGTGACAACCGAAGCAAAAACTTACTTTGTTCACGATTTACTGAAAAAAGTTATTTTTCCAGAAGCGAATCTAGCCAACATTAACAATAAATCGAGACGTCGTTTTAAATTAACTTATTGGTCACTTATTATAGTAACCATCATTACTTTTATTAGCACCGTCTTACTGTGGCAGAACAGTATATCTTTAAATCAAGATTACATCAGTGAGTTACGTGAAGACGTCAATACTTATCTAGAAAAAACGGACGGCGGTCTTATTGGCGCGAGAGACTGGTTATCCCTTGCTAAAGGTTTAAACCATTTAAGAGACTTGAGTACCGGCTTTAAGGAAGGAAGTGAAGACTATCCTATCCAACAGGGCTTTGGTTTATATCAAGGACACAAGTTAGGTTCAGAAGCATCCAACACTTATAAAAAAGCCTTACACGCATTTCTAATGCAGGACATCGGACATTTACTCAGCAAGCAACTCGCCAATGCAAATGATGATGAATACCTGTATGAATCATTAAAGTTTTATTTAATGCTCTATAACCCAGATAAAATGGAACAAGATATATTTGTTCTATGGGTAGACCTACTGCTACAACGAGAGCTTGTCGGGGATCAAAATAAAGTGATTCGCGATAACTTAATGTCTCATTTAGCCACAGCTTTAGAGCAAAGCGTTTCACCTGCACCCGTTAATCAGTACTTAGTTGACTCAGCTCGAGATGCGCTCGTATTAACGCCACTAGATTTAAGATTGTATCGACGTATTAAAAATGATTACCAAAAGAGTAACCCTGGTGAATTCAGGCTCAGTGATGTCCTTGATAGAAATGGTGAAAACATTATTTATCGCAATAGCGGGCAGCCTTTAACAAAAGGGATTCCTAAACTTTATACCTATAATGGCTTTCATGCAGGCTACAATGTACAAAATAAAAGTCTAGCTGAGCGTTTAGCTGGAGAACAATGGATCTATGGGGATAGCACTCCAGAAGCATTATCTGACGAAAGAATCAAAGAAATTACAGATAAAGTCGATGAGTATTACTTTGCAGATTACATTAATTTGTGGGAAAACTTATTAAAAGACATTCGCATTCAGTCTTTTGACAGTGTCACTCAAGGACAAGCCATCACTCGCTTAATCGCTAGTTCAGAAAAATATCTCATCAAAATGATTAAGGCTATTCGTAAAAATACCGCTTTAAATGAGGTTCCCGGGGTCTCTCAGAAACAAAAAGACGCAGCAGGACAACTTGCAGAAGATTTTGCCGATAGTGAGACAAACCGTATAAAACGCTTATTACCACTGACAGCCCTTGGCGGTGATGTAAAAATACCTGGCTGGCAAGTTGGAGACGCATTCAATGCATTTAATAATTACGCACAGAGCGAAGACGGGCTGTCATTACAAGAATTACAAAAATCCTTAAATGAGCTCAACAATTATTTCAGTCAACTTGCTAATTCATCTAATGTTAATAGAGCAACCTTTACATCGGTTACTAACAGTCAGAACAACTCAAACCCAGAAATAGCGGTTAAACGTGCACTAGAAGAAGCCCCCGTTAATGTTCAAGCTTGGTTTGAACCTTTTATTCTTGATTTAGAGCAAATCACTGCCCTGGCAACCAAAGACCATATTAATAATCTTTGGACATCCGATGTTTATGGGTTTTATGAAAAAGCGATAAAAGGACGTTATCCTGTGGACCCAGATAGCACTAGAGACATTAAACTCGATGACTTTGCTGCTTTTTTTGGCCCCTCAGGTATTCTACAAAAATACTTTGACCAGCACCTCGCATCCATCGTTGATCAAAGTCAAAGAAAGTGGAAATGGACAAGTAAGACAGGAATCTCTGATAGTAGGCTCGTGCTATTTCAGAGAGCACAGGAAATACAAAAAGCTTTTTTCTCTGGTGGTAACAATTCTCCAGAAGTTTCGTTTGTGATGAAACCACTATCACTGGATAAAATTACAAGCGGTGTTCTCATAGAAACAGGAGGACAAACTCTCAAATATAATCATGGACCACTTCGTTCAAAAAAAATTACCTGGCCAGGCGAACCCACTGAACATTCAAAATTGACGTTCACTTTAATCAGCCGTGGGACACCCGTAAGCTCACGCACCGACGGTGAATGGGCTTGGTTTAGATTACTCGATAAACATGCGAGTATAAAAACCATTAAAGGCTCCGATAAAATCAATGTGACGTTTAGCTTGCGTAATCTTACCGTTCTATATCAGTTAACACCTCAAAGTAGTTTTAACCCATTTACTACTACAGCGATTACTGATTTTACGGTTCCTTCAAAGTTATAAATAATCAGGATTAAATAGCGTAATATCAAATGAGCACTGAACAAGAAAGCTGCGGATTATTTGGGAAGGTCCCTCAACAATCTGACTTTGTTACCCACCATCTACCAGAGTCATTTATCGAGCACTGGCACCATTGGTTGCAGTCTTGTTTGAGCATTAGCCAAGAACAAATGGGGGATGATTGGCTCAATCAATATATTGTTAGCCCAGTTTGGCACTTTGCGTTAATGCCAAGCATTGCACATGAGAAAAGTATTGTTGGCGTCATGATCCCAAGCGTTGATCAAGTAGGCCGATACTTTCCCTCTATTGTCGCCCACGCTGGTGACCATGATATTTGGTCCGCTTATATTAATGGTAGCGATTGGTTTGATGCCGCCGAACAAGTTGCGCTCAGCTCTTTGGCGGATGAGGCAAGTTATAGTCAACTAATAGGTGATCTAGAAACGCTATCACCCCCAGCATTTGAGCCCTTTTGCACTTATGTGACTCAATCATCCATGAACGCGTTTAAGGGTAATCAAGTCATTCAGCAAACAGAACAGCAAGACCCCTCTAGTTTTGCCTTAAGCCTTTTACCCAAAGCCTATCAACAACGCTACGGCGCTCATAGCTTATGGTGGACTAAAGGATCTGAATCTATCAATGCTTGTTTAGCGGTAAGCACAAATCTACCCGACCCCGGACAATATGCTGCTATGTTAGATGGAGATTGGCAGCAGTGGGGTTGGTCTGAAGATGCTGTATCCGAAAATAATGAAGGAAGTCAATAAATGCCGGTTCTATCCAATGCAGTCACTCATGTGGGTACTGTCAGAAAAGCTAACGAAGATGCTATTTTAGATTATACCGATGCAGGCCTTTGGGCTGTTGCGGATGGTATGGGTGGACATACTGCCGGAGACTACGCTAGCCAGTGTGTCATAGAGCATCTTGAAGCGGCAGGTGATCAATATCGAGGCCGCGATCTCGTTAATATGATTACCGATACATTAAATGATGCACATCACACTATTTTTCAACATTCTCAAAGTCTCGATGGCAGCCCATTGATAGGATCAACCATTGTTGTTCTGCTTTTAGAAGAAGACAACTATCATTGTTTTTGGTCTGGCGATAGTCGATGTTATTTACTTCGTGATGGTGAGATGAGCACCATTACAAAAGACCATACCGAAGCCGAAGAATTGCGTGCGAGAGGTGAACTCTCGCCTCACTTGTCTCCAGAAGAAGAAATTAGAATAGAAAATACACTAATACATGCCATTGGAATTGACAATGAACAGCCGTATATTGAATATACAACGGGCAATATTTATGAAAATGATTGCTTTTTCTTATGCAGCGACGGTATCAATAAAATTTTCAGCGATGATCAAATTTTAAACCGTTTGCAGTCGTTACCTATCAATCAAATTAACGACTCTTTTTTAGACGATGCATTGTGTACTGGTGCGCCTGATAATTTAAGCAGCATTATCATTACAATTAGCTAAAACTTCTGCCTTAGTTGCCATTTTGTGATGACCTGGATTTTTTTACTAGGTATTTTCTGTTAGCATACACACAGTTTAAATTAATACGACTTTCATTAACCCATTGAAAAATTTAGCTGCTTCAAGGAACTAGGATGAAGTAAGCTAGAGGAGATTTATTATGCTGGAGCAAGATTTCACATCTACCCCCTTAAAATCAATATCCAAATTTCGTAAGAATGCTTTATCTGCTGCACTGGCAGGCGTTTTAGTGTCCGGTGTTTCTATAAGCCATGCAGCCACTATAACAGTATCTGGTGCACCTAGCAGTTTTACAGAAGGTGATGACGGCAATATATCGATCAACATTAGTGTTAGCCCAGACCTTCAAGAGAACAACCCTTGTACTGTATCGGGAACATTAGTCGTGGCAGCTAGTGATAGTTCAGCGACTGAAGGCGATGATTTTACGATTATCGATCCTAACTTTACCATTAGCTCATCTAGTTTTTATGGAGGGAGCACTTCTGTCAGTATTAATGTCATCGATGATAACGAATCGGAATCTGATGAAACTATCGTATTTTCCGTGGACAATATCACTAACAGTTGTTTATTTTATGGGGGCTTAACGGCTGATACATCGACCACCGTAACCATTATTGATAACGATGAAGAAGTTGTTCTTCCAGAAGAGCCCTCCACTCCCACAATCAACAATGCCACGCGTCAGGTATTAAATTCAATGGGCAGACTATCGCTAGAGGGCGCCAAACTACAATCACAAAACCTATCCAAGCAACTCAGCCGCTTGCGTTCTGGTTTGAGAGGCAATGATCTATCGAGCCTTAACCTGAAAATTGATGGACAATACCTCTCAGGCAGTGATCTCAATAAATTATTAGGGGCTGGGGCAGGCGATACTGATCTGGATAGCCCATTGGGGACTTTTGTCGGCGGCACCATACAAATAGGCGAAGGCGACGAAACTGACTCTAGAGCAGGCTATGATTTTCACGTTGACTCATTCTTTGCTGGGCTCGATTACAAACTCAATAAAAATTTTATTTTAGGCGGCGCTATAGGTTACACAAACTCGGTATCAGAAGTTGACGATAACGCTGGAGAAACCAACCTGTCCGGTATGAGTTTAGGGCTTTTTACAAGCTATTACTGGAACAATGTGTACTACATGGATGCTATCGTCAGTTATGGCCAGAGTGACTATGATACCTCTAGAGAAGTAACAGCTGGTAGCAACACTGCAACCGCAAAAGGAGAAACCGATGGGGATGAAATAACCTTTGCGCTCAATACTGGCTATTATTTCCGTCGTGAAAATCACTCAATCAAATTATTTGGTGCTCTTAATTATATCGACGCCAACATTGATAGCTTTAGAGAATCGAGTAGCAACAACAGCATTACCTTACTGAATGTAGACGATCAAAACCAAGAGTCGTTAACAACCAATTTAGGTATCGAGTATGGCCTAGCCATTAACACTCGATCTGCCGTGATAACACCACAAATCTCTATTGATTGGGAACATCAATATAAAGACGATGTTAACACTGTTTCAGGTAGATTTATTGGCGATCCAGACGACACCACGTTTAATATTGACGATAGTGACCAAGATAGAGATTATTTCAATCTCGGTTTGAGCGTTAGCGCGGTATTTAAAGGCGGCTTTTCAGCATATACTACTTATGAAATTGACCTGGGAAGAGATGACCTCGACCTTTACGACATTAGCATAGGCGCAAGGTGGGAATTTTAACGACGAATAAAATACTAAAATACAGGTGATGCAGTGGCCCGGATACTACTCACCTGGGAGCTAGGTGGTCATCTTGGCCACCTGTCTCGCTTATCGGTTTTAGCAGATACTTTACATAAGCGTGGTCACAATATCGCGCTAGCTTTGAGGGAGCTTCACAATGTAGAGAGTATTTTTAGGTTTAATAATCCCTATCAGTTTTTTCAAGCTCCTATTTACTTGCCCATAATCAAAGCTTCTCGCAACCCCGTCACCTATTCTGAAATACTTCAATTTAATGGCTATCTCTCAACAAGCTCACTACGCTATCAATTTAAGTGCTGGTGCTCGCTAATTGAAATGTTTAAGCCCCAGCTTATCGTTTACGATTACTCACCTACGGCTATGCTCGCTAATAAAAAATTCGACATTCCCGCAATTGAACTAGGTACCGGTTTCTTTATCCCACCAAAGCTTTCTCCTATGCCATTTTTCGGTGACACTCACAAACCCTCCTTGAGACAACGTGAAAAAACAGATCAGCAAGTCATAACTAGTATTAACACTATTTTGGTTAACGAAAAGATTGAACCTATATCACATGTCTATGAACTTTTTGATAACTCACAAGCCCTGCTCACATCTTTTCCGGAACTAGACTGTTATCAATTTCGAAGTGAAAAAGTAGAGTACGTGGGTAGTTTGACACAACTAGGATCAGGAGTGCATGTCGAATGGTCCGGTAAAAAGGAACGTGTTTTTATATTCGCTTACATTAAGCCCAGCTACCAAAAAATTGGGGAACTGCTTAGCGTATTTAAACAAATAGATGCTGAAGCAAAAGTATATATTCCCGGTTGTCTATCCAAATGGAAATCTGAATTTGAATCAGAACAGATCACTATCAGTGATCAACCCTACGCTATTGATGAAGCCATAGAGCAAGCTGATATTACGATTTGTCATGCAGGTCATGATACGGTTGTTCACTCACTATTGGCAGGCAAACCTCTATTATTGATACCACAATACGTAGAGCAATTAGAGATTGCAAAATGCACCCTAACAACAGGAGCTGCTCTCATCATTGACTCTCAAGATGAAGAAAAACAAATACAAAACAAGATAGAAGAACTTTGTCAAAACAAAGCATACCGCAATAATGCTTTATCTTTCTCCAAACGTTACGCTCATATGGATTCAGAGCATTGCGTTAAAACAGTTGCAGATATCTGCGAAGCAATGCTCATAGAAAGCTGATATTAATGACCTGAATACTTTTTATTATCGAGAGACTAGTTTAATAGCATTTTCTTTATAAAAATCGAGTACTCCAACACCATTCACACTCGGAACGAAATAAAAATCTCCGCCACTATGTCCAGCTGAACGTATCGGACGCATTTCAGGGGTATAGTCAATATTCCTCGCTTGATTACGACGACGCACATTCACCGCTAAACGTGAAAACAACATATTATCTCTAAGAATATCGTCATTATTTTCCAAAATCTCAATTAAAGACCCCGCAAACAAAGAATGCTGACTGCTAGTACCATCCAATACAGGTTTAACGCCACCTGAAGAGATAACCAAGCGAGAGCGCCGACTTAAACCAGATTCAATCGAAGCTTCTGTTAGCTTGGTATTAACACTACCTAACAAAAATTCACTCTTATCAGAGGCCATATTCCCGGCATAACAGGAATCAGCAATTACTAATACTGAACGCGCCTTGAGCCGATCAAGATGGTCACTAATAACGGTATTATTAATCCAGTTCGTTGAACGATCTTCCTGTGCATCAACGGGCAACCAATAGCCTCGTTTACGATTACTGTTAACACTTTCCGACAAATTACCATGTCCTGCATAATAAATTAACAGGTTATCATCTGGACCAATTTGTTCATACAAGTCACTTAAGGCATTGAGAATTGTCTTCTCATTTGCATCAGCAAGTAATACCGTACTAAAACCGTATTGAGACTCCAATATTCCCTGTAAGCGCTTCGCATCTCTCAAGGGAGATTTCAAATCTTCCATGTAGTAATAATCTTGATTGCCAATAATGAGTGCAAAATAACGACCAAAGTTAATGTTATTAAGCAAACGCTTGTTGGTTTCCGATAAGTTGGTTGGCTCAATTAAAGGCAGAGGTGGAGCACTCCGAAAAGCTAACTTAGGCAAGGCTTCCAGCTCGCCTTCTAATTCTTGTTTTTCTTCATCGGCACGTGAGTATAATTGATCGAGAACATCTATTTCTCGTTTGGCGAGTGCCAGTTCAGTATTAGCTTCATCTAATTGTCGCTGCAATTCTGTATTTGAACGCTGTTGTAGTTGCTGAGCCAAAGCATTTTGTTTGGATATCAACTGGCGTCGTTGTTTTTTCAAACTGGTTAACTGACCTTCTAGAACGGTCGATTGTTGTTCAGCCAAAGTAATTTTTTGAGTTAACTCCTCACGCAAATTTTCCAAGGCTAGATTTGCCTCAGAGGAATAAACAATATCATCTTCTGTTAGACCGGACGCTTTGCGATACCAGTTCAAAGCCGTCACAATATCTTTATCAACCCCGAGGCCCTTTTCGTAAAGGTAACCCAAGTTAATTTGACTACGCACAAAACCCTGCTCTGCGGCCTTTTGGTACCATTTAAATGCCGAGGCATAATCGGGGTTATCCCCAATTCCCTTTTCAAAAATTTCGCCCACATAGGTTTGAGCTTCTGCATCACCTTCTTGGGCCATAGGCAACCAGACATTGAGAGCCGAGCGATAATCGGCGCGATCATAATCAATATACTCACCTCCACGAATCCGGCAATCAACCGCTGTGGTGCGCGTTGGCCTTCGAGGAGAAAGATAAGTCATCGCTCCCAGGCGACGAACCTGTCCAGGAAGTAAGCAATCGACAACGTAGAGATCGGCTGTTTTTAAGTTATCGATATTATTATCAGTAGCACTATTTTTGGTAGCGGTTGTTTGGCAAGCCACGCTCAACAGTAATACGGAACTAATAAGGGAAACACGTGGCAAGTAAGATAATATAGATGACATAAGTTCCATTGAACAATCTCCATGAAAAGAGTGAGCTTGCATTATTGTAATGCGTTATAGATAACGAAAACACCTGTTATATCACATTTATTGATACCATAGCGCCTATGACAATCTTTCCTCTGAAACATCATCATTTAGAGCCTGTGATACGTATATCGATGATAATAGCGAGCGTACTCTTACTTAACGTCAGCTGCAGTACACCGGCCTCCAAAATGCATAATTATGCAATATCACATAATCTAAAAGCCATTACATTTCATAACACCGATATCCCTCTAAGATCCTATACCAATACCAAAAAACAAGAACAGATCGATACCGCTTATATTTATCTGGAAGGAGACGGCCAACCCTGGGAAAAAGGCTTATGGCCAGCAGAGGACCCCAATAGCCGCAACCCAATCATGCTCTCTTTAATGTCTCGCAGCAATAAGCCTAGCTTATATCTTGCCCGCCCCTGCTACGGCTGGGAAAAAATGCCTAAAAGTTGCCACACGCGCTTATGGACCTCGGGGAGATATTCGGAAATGGTTGTGCATCAACTTAACTTAGCACTTACACAGTATAAAAAAGACTATTACATAAAACGTTATATTATTATTGGACACAGTGGTGGTGGCGCATTGGCTATGCTATTAGCCGCACGACGTGAAGATATAGCCGCCGTATTAACGCTTGCAGGAAATTTAGACCATCCTTCATGGACCCAGCATTTTGGCTATCTTCCCCTGAGTGACTCTCTCCCACCTCCGGCAATCTCCTCTCTGCCTTTGTTGCAATCTAAACAACAGACACACTGGCATCTAATCGCTAAGAAAGATAAGGTCATACCTCTGCCATTAATCGAGCGAGCCATCAAACGTTATCCTGGGGCTCGCTCTTTTTATTTTCAGGATTTTGACCATAGGCACTCACCCTTTCATCATATAAAACTCGCTGATAGGACCTTAGCGATTATAGCTTACGCAAAAAACATTACGATTCAAATGCTTTGGCCCAATCCTTAATTTTGGTAATTGATGTATCCAAAAGTGGACGTCAGGAACAGCACAGGATAAGCTAAGGACTGGATTGGAACAGACAAATCAGATCGTCGCTATCTTGATACGATTTTCACTCTATTTTGCTTACTGAATCTTTTAAAGTGAGGCTATCGTGGTTGAATTCAAAAAAGTTTCCTTTGG
>JBNKUQ010000063.1:301-18014 GCA_050298695.1 Cellvibrionaceae bacterium | reverse complement strand
TTGATGAGTTAGCTCTTTCAATAACAAAACAACAATAATGTTTAACAAAAGGACGTTTCTAAAAACTTACTGCGATACCGGACTAATTGTCTTTATTCTTACATCCAATTCTTTTAACGCTTTTTCAATCTCGCTATCCATTCGCCCCAAATCTCCCTGCTTTAAAAATTCTAAAGCAACCTGCAATTGGAATAAACGAAACTCATCTAAATCCGGTTTTTTTGTTTCTTCGATCAAAAATTTAGAAATATTATCAATACGACGGTCAATAATTAGTTTTAATTTATATTGATCACGCTGATTAATACCCTCAAGCTCAAACGATATTTCCCAAGCCTGACTGTAGAGCTTATGAGATTGATCAATATCGCCGGAGGCAAAAATTTGATCAGCTGTTTCAATGGTCTCAACCAAAGACGACATTTCGTCAGGCAAATCACTCAACGTTAACGCAACATTAGATTGTTCAAGCGTAATCCACCAAGACACTAACACGGTAATAGACAAACCTATTAAAAGCGCTAAGACCCATCGTCTCAGTTTTACTGGCGGCTTAATCGCATCAATAAACTCACCCGCATTTTGAAAGCGTTGTTCACGTTCAAACTGTAAACACTTTCTAATCGCAGCCATTTGTCTGCGAGATATATTGGGAATGGTTTTGACGTCCATTCCTCTTCGCTGTGCCTCTTTAGCGGAAATTTTTTTACCTTTTTCGTCAACAAAGGGGTGAGAACCTGTCAACAATGCATAAGCCACACAACCTAGCGAATAAAGGTCGTCAGCTGGAGTAGGTATTTCGCCTTCGATCATTTCCAAACTGGCATAATTAGGTGTTATCGCTCCCAATGAATAAACGTCAAAGTAAGAGTCTTTTACAGGAGTATGATCATTCACACCTCGAACGGCTTGCGCAATACCAAAATCCAATACTTTAATATTGCCATCGCTCGTCAAAAAGATATTACCTGGTTTTAAATCCGCATGAGCAAAGCCTGTTTGGTGGGCATAAGCTAAACCTCGCGCAATAAACTCAATCATACGCATAACTTTTTGCACGGGTAAACGACTACAATAGCGACTCTCAATAACACGGTCCAAGGTCTGACCATCGAGATATTCCATGCTGATATAGACTAAATCACCATCACGGTCGAAATCATATACCGTTACAATATTGGGGTGCGCTAGCGCTTGTGATTTTACGGCTTCACGCTGCAAAGCGACTAAGGCATCGTGACGATCGCGCAAATCATCATTTAAAAATTTGATAGCGACGAAAGGAGAATCGTCATGCATTTCTTCTTTACGCAAATCGCGCGCTTTAAAAACCGTTCCCATTCCACCCTGCCCAATATCTTGGACTAGAATAAAACGATTTTTGATCATAGAACCTTTATCAAGATTCGCATTAGCTTGTTTTTTGTGGCGGGGATTAAATACCGTTTTATCAGTTAACTCAGAACGAGTCGATTCTTTTCGAGTCTGTAATTTTGGCCCAGAACTTACGGACACCCTCAACTGAGTCACTTCCGACATTGTTGCAGTATGTGAAGAAGATATCTGGGTAACATCGCTTTGTTTAACGATAGTAGCGTCTTGTGATGGTAGCGCTAGCGATTCAGTATCATTTAAAACTGTGGCATCTACTGCTTTAGTAGACAAATGGGTTACATCATCCTGAGAAACCGTTTTCGTAGCAGCGGTTGTACTGGAAGCAAGTGTGTCAGAAAAACGATCATAACTGTCAATCAAAGTATTTTCTGAAACATCACTGAATGCATCAAGCACAGTTTCATCTTGATGTTGCGGGAAAAGCAAGGAACGCAGAGAAAATAATAATTCATCTGCCAAAAGTTGTTGGGAATGAGCAAGGTTAAATTGATCATTTAACCACTCTGCTTGCTGCAATTGCTGTCCGTACTCAGCTTGTAACTTCAACACTATTGCTTTTGCAGAAAGGCCTTGTTGTTGATACTCAACTAACTGATCTAGTAACGTAGACATTCGGTCCTTCAAGCTTAAGATTTTTTTAGCTTGGCTTTATAAGCTTCATTGAAAACTTCTTCGTACAGACGCTTAACCAAATCTTGACGACTTTCACCTTCTTTCATAATGACACATTCAATATAGTCATCATCAAATAATTCAAAGATAGCATCTAAGGTTTTTTCAAAAGCCACTCGTTGAGCCACGAGGTGTTCAGCAAGCCCACCCCCAGTTGAAGCTTTATCCGCAACTTCGGATGCCAATGGTTTTTCAAGTGCATATTCTGGCTCTTTTTGAGTCTGAGTAGACACAACAGGCTTTGGTGGAGGTGACGGTTTCTTAGGAGTCTCTGCGAGCATATCAGACAAGGAACTAATTGCTGCACGACCACCACCAGGCGTAGCCCAATCAGACACCACACTATCGATGGAATTATCCAACCAATTTTCTGGAATAACACTCGCTGAAGACTGGTCAGCAGACGATGAAGATTCTTTCCTCGATGATTCTGGAAACTCTTCAAAAGACAAAGAGGCAATATTAGACACTTGCTGGCTCAGTGAGTCGGCTGCATCAGTTAAGCCAACATCGGGAACACTGACTCGATGATTTGAAGGCGCAAATTCATCATAGGATTGCTGCTCTTCTTCAAGATCCACTTCTATTTTATAATGACCAATAAATAGAACATCACCATGAGTCATAGCATGAGGGACACGGTCAATACGGTGGCTCATATCGCCCACAAATACACCGTTTGTGCTTAAGTCTTCGATGTAATAGAGATTATTCTTGAAGTAAACGCGAGCATGGACTCGGGAGATTTCACTGCGAGGGTCGGGCAAAACCCAATCATTACCCGCTATACGGCCAATAGAACCGCCCTCTCCATCCCAGGTTCGTGTGCGATCCTGCTCCGCCAATACATCATCAGCATTCACTATCCTTAATGTTAACTTCATAGGGAGTATCGAAAAGTAAAATGAATTGAAAGATTCGGCAATTCTACTCTATTTAGCGAGCAAAATCAGTGTGCAATTGTAAATTTGAGAAAAGATTCACCCATAGAATAACTTGAATAACGCACTGTTTTTTCTAAACTTACCAGGCCTACAGCACATATATGTTGGAAGATGGCGCAAAAAAACACACGCTGACAGAATTAAACGCATCTACAGCCTGGGGATTCGCCTCAATAGAATCTTGCTCAGAACAACCAACAAACCAGAATAACAATAATAGGGTTGCCTGCCCTGGAACATTTAGTGATGATACATAGCGTTAAGAGTTTGTTTGTATTAAGGGACCCAACTCTTAAAAAACTCTTTGAAATCTCTTGGGAACGGATCATATATAAAGCCGCTATCAGTCAACTTTTAACGAGTAACCTAGGATTTCGCCCTGCAGAAGAAGCCATGACCGCTAGCATATTGACGCTACAGATATGCTCCTACACCCATATAAGTTATAGGAGCATTATGCTTACGCGACCGCGACTTGATCTCTCGCTCTCTTCTTCTGGTACCAGCCCATCAATATTAATAACAAAATAGCTGGAATAAACATTAACTCTTTGGGTGGACGTTTTGCCTGCTGTCGAATACTGTCAATGGTGAAATCAAAGCTTATACCTGCTTTTTCAGCAGCACTACCAAAAACGACTTGATCAACTTTCCAGGCCTGCGCCTCCTGAACCAGGACTAAACCCATGGACTGTAGACGATCTTCAGCGCTACCTGTGGCTGAATCTAACTGTAGACTAACCGTTTTATTAATAGGATCACCACTAAAAGATTCACCGACAACATTTAACTCAATAAACTGGCCCGACTCCATATTCTCGAGAGCTTGAAGAAGCCCTGTTGCAGGAATGTCCTGTGTTGGGGGGTACATTTCATCCCAGAAGAAACCCGGACGAAATAGTACGAAGGCAATAAGCAATAAACCCAGAATTTCCCACCACTTAGTTTTTACATACCAGAACCCTTGCGTTGCAGCCGAGAAAACTAAAATTGCAGTAACCGCACTAAAAATCGTTAATATCAAATCCCAAGCACTATCGACTCCAATCAAGAGTAGTTGGGTATTAAATATGAACATGAAAGGCAAAATAGCCGTACGAATATCGTAGGTAAAACCTTGCACACCTGTTTTTATTGGGTCATCACCTGATATAGCGGCAGCAGCGAAAGCCGCCAAACCTACCGGAGGTGTGTCGTCGGCTAAAATGCCAAAATAAAAGACAAACAAATGAACCGCAATTAAAGGGACAACCAAACCATTCTCTGCTCCCAAACTTACAATAACAGGAGCCATTAAGGTTGATACAACGATATAGTTTGCCGTTGTAGGCAAACCCATACCCAATACAATACAAATAACGGCTGTGAAAATCAGGATCAACAATAAACTGCCGCCAGAAATAAATTCAACAAAGGCCGTCATCATCTGCCCCAGGCCAGTGAGTGTTACCGTTCCCACGATAATACCGGCTGCCGCAGTCGCAATACCAATACCCACCATATTCCGCGCACCAGTTACCAAGCCACTGACAAATTCACTCCACCCTCGTACCCACTGATGTGCAATATTGGACTCTTTACGGAATAAGGCTCGAAGAGGATGATGAGTCAGTACTACACCGATCAAGAAAATAACGGCATAAAAAGCTGACTGCTGTGGTGAATACTGTTTCACCGCAAGCGCCCATAAGAGTACGACGATAGGCACCGCAAAATATAAACCTGACAACACGGTAGGTTTGACTTCAGGTAAATGCTCTAACTCTATCCCCTCTTCATCGCTCTCTAAATCAGGATAGCTTGCCGCCAATTTTACTAAGGCAACATAAGCAGCTACAGCGATAAGAAAAAGGACTAGATAAGAAACTCCACCCAGTATTGACTCTAAGAAATGAGAGCCAAAATACACAACTGCAGATAACACTAACAAAATGAGAATATTGCTAGACCAAATTAACATGCGTTGAGCAATAGTTGGCTTATGCAAGCGCTCAATACCCTTCATGTTTAGCTTTAAGGCTTCTAGATGTACGATGTAAACCAAAGCAATATATGAAATGATAGATGGCAAAATAGCATGCTTGATTACCTCCAAGTAGGAAATACCAACATACTCCACCATTAAAAATGCAGCCGCTCCCATGATAGGCGGTGTTAATTGACCATTAGTAGAGGCTGCTACTTCAATTGCGCCTGCTTTGGTACCAGGAAAACCAACGCGCTTCATCAAAGGAATAGTGAATGTACCCGTAGTAACCACGTTGGCGATCGAAGAGCCGGAAATAATGCCGCTTAAACCTGAAGCAACAACAGCCGCTTTTGCAGGCCCTCCACGCATATGCCCCAATAGTGAAAAGGAAACTTTAATTAAATAATTACCTGCTCCTGCTTTATCAAGCAAGGCCCCCAACAAGACAAACAAAAACACAAAAGCAGTAGAAACACCCAGAGCAACCCCAAAAACACCTTCGGTGGTTAGCCACTGATGAGAAGCAACTTTGTTTAAGCTTGCACCTTTGTGAGCAATGACATCAGGCATATACTGTCCGGCAAAGGTATAAGCCAAGAAGACAACCCCAACAATAACTAAAGGTAAACCTAAAGAACGTCGTGTTGCTTCCAGCAACGTAACCATACCAACAATAGCAATTGCGACATCTGTTTTTGTTGGAATACCAACTCGATCAACCAGAGCATCTCGATTTAAAAATAAGTAAAGCGCCGTACTCGCCGCAATAGCGCCAAGAACAATATCAACTATAGAGATATTGGTAGAGTACGATTTTTTAGAAAAAGGAAATAGTGAAAAGGCCAACATCATCGCGAAAGATAAATGAATAAACTTTGCCTGATCTTCGTTAAACGTTCCAAAGTTCAACATAAAAGGAACTGGAGAGGCATACCACAATTGAAAAAGTGACCAAGCAATCAACAAAGCAACGACACACTTACCTAAGGGACTAGTGAGATCACGACTCCCTATTTCTGAGCCTATAAAATCCTCAGCATTTTTTGATTGATTATTAGACATAACTACCCCTATTTTTCAACTTCACTGATGTGTGACACTGTAATTTCTATTATGGTGGACCTAATGGATGGTTTTGTGTATGGCATTTACTTCCCATTCGCCATCAATTAACGTTTTATAAAAAAGAGCCAGCGTTGGCTGGCTCTCTCCTCACTTAAGAGTTTTTATTTACATCAAACCCGCTTCTTTATAATACTTCTCAGCACCTGGGTGTAATGGCGCAGACAAGCTCGCTTTAATCATTTCTTCTTTCTTCAAGTTTTCAAATGCAGGATGAAACTTCACAAAAGAATCAAAGTTTTCAAAGACCGCTTTAACTACATTGTAAATAACATCTTCAGGAACATTGGTAGAAGAAACAAAGGTAGCGCCTACACCAAAAGTACTGACATCGCTATCATTACCTGAATACATTCCCCCAGGGATTATCGCTTTGCGATAGAAGCTGTTGTCTGCGATCAGCTTATCAACTTCTGGGCCACTGACTTCAACAAGCACACTGTCACATGAAGTAGTAGCTTCTTTAATAGAACCACTGGGATGACCCACAACATATACCATGGCATCGATTTTATTATCACATAACGCTTTTGACTGCTCGGCTGCTTTTAAATCAGAAGCCAAAGCAAAGTCGTCAGTTGTCCAACCCAGCGCTTCTAATAAAACGTCAGTTGTCGCTCTCTGACCTGAACCAGGATTGCCCACGTTAACTCGCTTACCTTTCAAATCCTGAAATGTTTTAACACCGGCATCTGCTCGTGCAACCACAGTAAATGGCTCTGGATGAACAGAGAAAACTGCGCGTAATTCAGTAAACGCACCTGTATCACTGAATTTACTGGTGCCGTTGTATGCATGATATTGCCAATCGGACTGAGCAACCCCCATATCAAGCTCACCGGCTCGAATCGTATTAATGTTGTAAACCGAACCACCTGTACTTTCAACAGAACAACGGATTCCATGTTCTTCACGTGTTTGATTCACTAAACGGCAAATGGCGCCCCCTGTTGGATAGTAAACTCCGGTGACACCTCCCGTACCAATAGTAACGAATTGTTGAGTCTGCTCTTTTGCCGGCTCTGGAATGGCCGCTGGAGCAGCCGCTTGCTCTGCTGGCTTATCTGATTTTCCGCAAGCAAAGAGAGCTGCGGCTGAAACGAAGGCTATTAACTTGAGTGATTTCATTATTAGGACTCCTGTTATATTTTTATAAATTGAGCTTACTACTTTAGTCTAAGAAACATTAGGATTCATCAAAGATGGGTGTTTTACTGAAGCAGAGACCAAAGTACAATATTTTTATTAATTTACTTCCGAACATAACAAACCCGTTAGGAGTCTCTAACATACTCCTATTAGAGCAGTGAGACAAGTTAGAGCAGTGAGACAGGTTAGAGCACAAAGCATGTGCTAATAGAATTTGCGTCCATACAAACACCAACCTGCCTTTAAATCTGGCGCCATTCTATAGCCTGGTTTTGAGCGTCACAACGACATTTAACACAACTATAACTATCAGAATAATTATTTGCCGCCCCCAAATATCCAGTAAACATGAAGGCTGGAGACCTCTATTCAATTATTTTTCAAAAAAATTAACCAGTATGAGCTGAAAAAGAGGCTGACCGCCATTTAATGGTTCATTATATAAACGAGTAACTTAGGAGATATTCATGCGATCTATTCACCTTCAACCTAAGATGTGCCTACTCGGGCTGGCCGCCCTAAACGGCCTCATCGCGACAGGTACAATGGCATCCGGCCACAGAGAAGCCCTTTTATTACCCAGATGCCTACGGTGGCCCTTATTTTGCCCTAGACCCGAATGCTCTTTATGAAATTCATGTAGATAGCGATGGGATGCCATTGAAAACCTAACTTTTCAATTCAAATTCAGCCATGAGCTTGGCAATAGAGGCACAGGGATTACCTTACCGAAAGGTATGGTAATAAATCTTGCGAATCCCCAACGCATTGCGAATAAATTGAAGAACAGCTGATTGCGGGATGTTTGGTCATAGCCTCTGTCCCCGTTACCCCATCGATCCAGACTCAAAGTAAAGGTTAAAAATTCACTAGGCCAAAAAGCCGATATATCATCCGCCTAGTAGCGGCCTTATCACTACAAATAAAATAAATCGGATTACCCAATGGAGTTTGTTGATATTTCATAAATTTTCTCCAAATTAGTGAATTTAACTTAAAATGAAACTCAGGTAGCTAATAAAAATTGTGCGCCATAAAAAGTATGCTTAGGGCTTCCTCTTTTTACTTGATAGTGCTGCAACCAACGTTGTTGCTCTACGTTTTTATATTCAGAATCTTTATGATCCATCAATAATAACTGCAATCTTTCCATGGCAATTTTTTTATTTCGATGTTGGGATCGATCACTATCAACACGCACTATCAATCCACTAGGACGATGTTTAAGACGAATAGCACTATTGGTTTTATTAACATGCTGTCCTCCTGGTCCATTTGAACGCATACTTTCAAACTCTACTTCACTATTTAATACACATATTGACTTATTTGCATCGAGAGGCAATACCAATTGTGTTACCCCGACAAACCAATTACAGCGCTTATGTTTCGGTCGGTAAGGGCTCTCGCCTTGCCATTTAATACTGCCTTCCCAATAATCAGCAAAGTCTTTGACCCCCTCCCCCTCTAAACGCAACAATACCGACAAATAAGTGTCTGGTTCGATAAGGCCTTGTTTGCGTAAATGCTTATCAAAAGCAAGCACCTCAACACGTTCCGCAGATATTTTTAAGCGTACGGCTTCCTGTAATAAGAATTGGCTCAACTGGGCAACTACCCAGGCACACTCTTTTGGTCCCTGTCCCGCAGTTATCTGTAACCACACGACAGCGTCCTTGTTATGATTTTTTCTATAATTTTGTTTTTCCACTTTGATACCTACTCATTCTATTTCTCATTTCAACCCAGATTTATTTTCGGCGTGTTTTATATGTCAACAAAGGCTTAAAGGTAGCAACAATATCTACCATACCTGCGTCAACTAAATCACTAATAACCTGACTAATATTCTTGTATGCCTGAGGAGCTTCTTCGTAGAGCAAGTCACGTTGTTTACAAACAACCCGGCTACCGAAGGAAGTTCGCTCTAAATCTTTAACTTGATAGTGACGATTGAGTCTCCCGCGCACAGCACTACGCTTCCATTTTCGACCAGCACCATGAGCTAAAGAAAAACCACCCTCGGCTAGCCGCGTCACACTGGTGGCTCTCGGTTTTACGAGATAACTTAAACTTCCTCGTGAGCCTGGAATCATTACGTAACCCTTATCAGTTGGACTAGCGCCCTTACGATGAATCCAAAAATTCTGATGTGAGCTAGGGCACAATCCCATCGCCATAGCCTGCTCATTATTTAAAGGTTCGACCATATTGTGAATAATATCTAGCACGCATTTCCCTTTCGCTTTCACTTGTTCACAAAAGCGTTCGGCAATTAATATCCGATTTCTGACAGCCCATTTCACGGCATAATCATGTCGTCGAAGATAAGATTCAAATATCTTTTCTTGCCCCTCATAATGAATAGCCTTTGCACCGAAGTTATCGATATAATCACGCAAAATAAATTGACCTAAACCTCTTGAGCCGCTGTGGACCAATAAGACCGCATAGCGCTTATCTATACCAATCTTTTCAAACAGGTCTTGATTAATCACTTCATTCACACATTGAAATTCAGCAAAGTGGTTACCGCCACCAATCGTGCCTAGTTTATTATTGTGCAGCAGTAGTGAATCCTCGTCCGTTATCGTGTTTTTTTCTAAAAGCCATTGCTTTGCATTACCCGGCCAAAGATCATCAAGTCCAACTAATTGTTTCTCCCATTTATCTAACTTTACTTTTCTAAGTGGTGTATCCATCTGCCACAAACCCATACCACAGCCAATATCACTTCCTACAAGATGAGGGTAAATAACATTCTCAGTAATAAATGTAGCGCCTATCGGTTGCCCTTTACCTGGATGCAAGTCCGGCATACCTACACCAATACGCATACCAGGCAACTCTACTGTTTTTCTTAATTGATCTACCGCCTCATCTTCCAACCAATTATGATCAGATATAACGATACGCGCCTGACGATCACTATCTGTTTTTAAATATTTAATGTTCATGTTTAATTGATCACTTATCTTTACGTTAGGCATAAGAATGCCCTTCCCCAAAAATAAATTTTTGAGAAACTTTTATTAATAATTTTTAGATTAATAACAGGGTACTAAAAACAAGCAACATAGATCACACATTCATGACATCCATTTAAATTAAATGGCATAGAAATACTCTGGCTTTAAAAATTTTTCAGCCATGCAAAAGAAAAATGTGACTTAGAAGGAGATCCTTAGGAAAAGGAAGACACAGCAAAGCCAAACAATGTTACTTGTTTTGTATTTTTATACGTAATAAATAGCATGTGGCCTCCTGTTAAAAATATGGTTGATAGATGCGTTTAAAAAATGTGCGCGAACTATACTAGAGCTTTTACAACAAAGCAACGCTCTCTTTAAAAAATAGTCTTATCCAATTAAATTTGGATAAATTACGTTAGCAAACATAAATCTGCATTATTATTTTAACTTTCTCAACTATTACTACCGGGACACTTAAAAAGAATACAAGCTCATTTCAACGCTTTTTCAATATACTCAACCAAACGCTCAACCGCAGGGTTACATCTTTTGGGGTTAATCGTTAATTGCATGCCAACTCTCCCTAAGGAGGGGGGGCTGGTTGAAAGAATAGTGAGATTATTAGGAACAGCTGTTTTAGCAAGTACAGTAATACCAATACCTTCATTGAGTGCTGCTTGTATTCCCGATATTTCTACAATGGTGTAGACAATTTTCCAGGGGATACCCGCTTGAGTTAACCAATGAATAGCTTGTTGTCGATATAAACAGCCCTCTGGAGCCAAAATTAATTGCACTTCTTTTCCACGCTCTAATGCTATTCGGTTGGCACTCACCCACACTAATTCATCTACCCGAATAATACCGTCATTTTGAGAATCACCTTCTTCATCGAGAAAACGTAAGGTAAAAATCACGTCATACTTTTCTTGCGAAAAATCTTTACGTAAATTACGGCTGAGATCACAGGAAACTTCCAAAGAAACCTGAGGGTGGTTTCGAGAAAACTCTCCGAGCACTTTAGGTAAAATACTTGTCGCAAATTCGCTGGGGATACCTAAACGAATATTACCGCTCAAGGCCTGTGGGTTGAGTTCATCTAAGGCCTGATCATTTAATGCCAGCATTTGACGCGCATAGCCTACTAAAACATGCCCCTGAGGCGTAAGTGAAAAGTTATGTCCCTGCCGGTTAAATAGTGGCTGTTTAGCAATCTCTTCCAATTTTTTCATCTGTAAACTGATCGCCGATTGAGAACGTCCAAGGGTTTCACCCGCCTTGGTGAAATTACCTGTATCGTGGATCACCACAAGGGAACGCAAGAAGTCAGTCGGCAGATGCTTGTACATTTGATTTATTTTTCTAATCGAAAGATTTAAATTATTAATTTTACAAATTGCTAGTAGATCACAAACAATGACTCTATTCAATTACTGAACAATGGTCTTGCCCATGCACCTACCACTTTCAAGCATCGATACAGCGATATGGAATGCGATTAACCATAAGTGTATTCGCCAAGAACACCACATAGAGCTTATCGCACCAGAAAACTACACCAGCAAAGCAGTGATGGAAGCTCAAGGCAGTGAGCTTACAAATAAATATGCTGAAGGCTATCCTAGAAAGCGCTATTGCGGTGGTTGTAAATATGTTGATCTTGTAGAGTCATTGAGCGAGCAAAAATATTATTTGGTGCGGGTTACGTGAATGTTCAAATGCCGCAGTCTATATGGCCTTAATCAACCCTGGGGACACTGTACTGGGGTTATCCTTAGATCATGACGGGCCATTAATGCATGTGAGCGGCTAAAAGGGTTACCTTTAAAGAAGCCATGTCAGCTGAATTTAAACGTTACCAACAACAGGGGATTAAAAACGTCCAGGAAATGGCGGCCGTATTTATGGAGCGAGGTTAGCGCACTGGATGTGTAACATATTAGATAACCCAAAAGATGATTCAATGATCAATCGCGTGAAAGATTTAGTCATAAGTTATGCCAAGCTTTCCCCGTCTACCAACAGTGATTCGCCTATGAGCATCAGCGTCTTTGATTTATTTAAAATCGGCATTGGGCCTTCAAGCTCCCACACCGTTGGACCTATGGTCGCCGCGCAGCAATTTAGCGAAACCTTAGCATCGATGGATTGTTTACAACAGGCTACCCGAGTTTGCGTGGAACTTTATGGTTCGCTGGGAGCAACCGGTAAAGGACATGGTACATTAAAAGCGGTTATTTTAGGATTAATAGGAGAGCACCCTGAATCCGTTGATATTAAAACCATTGGTGAACGTATCGATGCGATTAAACAACAAAAAGCCTTAGCATTATCGAACCACCATAGTATTTTTTTTGATACCGATAAAGATATTATTTTTCACCGACGAAAAAGTTTACCTTATCACGCGAACGGCATGCGTTTTCGTGCATTTAATCAACGAGATGAATGTCTTCTGGAAAAATGTTTTTATTCTGTTGGCGGTGGTTTTGTTGTCGATGATGACGCAGCAAAGTCAGGCGCAAAATTAGTACAAGATACACGCTCATTGACTTTCCCTTTTAAAAGTGCAGAAACACTACTATCTTTGTGTGGCAAACATCAGCTATCGATTGCTGAAGTAATGCTGGCTAATGAATCTGCATGGCGAGAACAAACAGAAACACTCAAAAAATTGGACCAACTCTGGCAGGTTATGCAAGCCTGTGTTCAAAGAGGTTGTGAGCAAGACGGCATTTTACCTGGTGGCTTAAACGTAGAGCGACGCGCTAAAAAACTAAAACAAAAATTAATACAAAAAAATAATACAGATCCGTTAGATGTTTTGGATTGGGTCACCCTGTATGCCTTGGCGGTGAATGAAGAAAATGCCAGTGGCGGGCGCGTTGTGACTGCGCCAACGAATGGCGCCGCAGGTATTATTCCTGCCGTATTACATTACTACTCTCATCATATTAAAGACGCCAACCAACAAGGCATCCATCAATTCTTACTAACCGCTGCAGCTATTGGCATTTTGTTTAAAGAAAATGCATCGATCAGTGGTGCCGAAGTGGGCTGCCAAGGCGAGGTAGGTTCCGCTTGTTCAATGGCGGCTGGAGGGTTAACAGCTGTACTCGGTGGAACACCACAGCAAATTGAAAATGCCGCAGAAATCGCAATGGAACATCATCTAGGCTTAACCTGCGACCCTATCGGCGGTTTAGTCCAAGTGCCCTGTATCGAACGCAATGCTGTCGCCTCTGTACAAGCCATTCATGCAGCGCGTATGGCTTTATCTAACGACGGTCCACATTTTGTTTCTCTAGACAAAGTCATCCGCACCATGCGCGAGACTGGGCGCGATATGCACGTTAAGTATAAAGAGACAGCACGTGGCGGTCTTGCCACCAATGTGATCGAAGTTCCTGTCAATATTATCGAGTGCTAGGGTCTGTTGAATTCCCAGAACTTGGCCGCCACGTTGAAAGTGGAGAAACGATTGCGGTTGTTGAATCCGTAAAATATGAGCAGAACAAATGAAAAGGATAAATTGCAAAACCCTTTTGTGAAAAAACTTAATTAGCAATGCCTAATCGTATTCGCCTTGACTGCGAATCGGTTAAGCATCCCGGTAGCAAGTTGTTTATTCTGATATCTTATAAATATCACTTACAGAAGGATTAACCATGCGATAAATAAACAAGCTAATAAAATTGGTTAATGTCATTAACACAAACAGTAAACCCAGCTGCCAAGACAAGGCAAACACAACTACAACTGAGGCGGTCAAACAGGCTTTAGCCCCAAAAAAACAGGAAATCATTAAAAGTAAACGAGAGCTTTTCTTGGTTTTAATATATTGATATCCCTGCTTTTTCAACTGAGACACAAGAAACTCTAAGGTTTCCAGTGACTCAAAGTAGATAGTGTAATTTTTTTTCTGCTTTGTTTGAATAATAAGATACTTAGATGTCAATACAAGAGTATTTAGTTGTGTTTTAGGTATCGTGACATCTCCCTTAAGATCTTCTGTGCCCCAAGCATCATCATAATGCAAATTTTCAATAGGGCACCAAACGTCTTCGGCCAAAGTAATGCCTTTGTTATTTAACAAAATAAAACGATATTGAAGGTGAGTAGATTTAACAAGCACACTGGTCACACCAAAATCATCCGACAGCTCATCTTTATTTTCATACTCTTTTTTTTGTTGACGCGATTTTCGCTGTTTTTTAATATTGCGTTCATCACACGTAAATATAACATAGTGTACAAAAAAAAGAGTAAACAGAATTAAAGCTAATAGCCCTAAAGCGAACACCGCACAGGAAATCGCAACGCTTAAATAAACACTGATATTTTTTAGCTTGTGAAACCAAGGGTGAATACTTGAGCGAGAAATAATAACCTGATCGCCCATATAAAAAGATCGATTATATAATTTTTCTAAATAACCACCATAAAGATGGTTCGTGGCCAACTTTGCATAATCCAAAAAGATATCATTGTTAGGAAATTTATGAATGGCCTCATAACTAAGTTGATTGACTTCTAAATAGCGTTTTTGTTCTATCAAATATTTTAAGAGCGTTTGATAGGTTTTTTCTTGCCCAGGGGCGAATTCAACTAACTCATCGAGATAACTTTTAGCTTTTTGACACTGCTTGTAATAGGCAAATACTTCATAGGCAAAACGTAAGGTCGTTTCATTTTTTTCCAACTGCAACGCTTGTTCTATTGATTCAATAATTTCCCTTTTGCTCTGGAGCCTGTAGTGATACCCCAAATAGGCCATCATATAAGGAAACCAGTAGTTATCAGGATAATCCAATCGCATAGATTGCGTTAACCGATAAGCCTCACGTGCCCGATCAGGATTAACCCCGCCAAAACTGATCCAATGTGTTAGCGCATCATAGTCATCGGGGAATTTACTACGCAATTCATCCGTTAGAATTTGAGAATCTCCTTCTCTACCAAGATAGTATAGAAGATTCGCCAATAAAATATGATGTTTGAGGTGGTCTTGACGATCAATGATCAAACTCATTGTACTAAGATGATCGTAAGCCTCTTGATATTTATTTAAATCATAATAATGCTGGGCAATTGAGAGGGTATCTTTTTCCATCAAGAATTTCTAACTTTGAATATCTGATTACAACATTCCATTCTTTTTAAGAAATAGCTCGACTTCTTTATAAGAACGATCAGCACCTGAAAATTTCACTAAATTTTTAGCCGTGCGCAGCCAATCTTCAGTGCTCGGAATAACAGAAGTAAGGGTGCGCTGAAAGTCCTGCAAGGTAATATTACGCTCTTGCCCTGTTTCGATCATCTGCTCAATCACCATTTCCTTGGTTTTTTCAATTAAGCCATCAATATCAGCTCCGGAGAAAAGAGGGAGTTGTTTAGCAAATACTTCATAGTCAAAACTATCAACAGGCATATTGTGCAATTTAATCTGCAGTATTCGTACTTTTGCCTCTAAATCAGGTGGCGGAACAAAAATTTGTCTGGAAAAACGTCCCGGACGCTTAATTGCTGAATCCACATCCCAAGGCATATTGGATGCCGATAAAAATAAAATATCATCGTTGTTATGACCAACACCATCAAGTTGATTGAGAAACTCATTAACCAAGGTCCGGCTATGTGCATTGGAGGTTTTAGAACGGGCATAAGCCAAAGCATCCAACTCATCAAAGAAGAGAACACAAGGTTTATTAGCTCGCGCTTTCGCAAAAATTTCACTCATATTTTGTTCGCTTTCACCATGGTATACCCCCAAGATATCGCTAATACCAACGGGTATAAACTCCGCATCACACTCTCCGGCAATAGCGCGAGCAATCATAGTTTTACCACAACCTGGTGGCCCATAAAGCAAAACACCACCACCGGCTTTTTTACCAAATTTGGCAAACATTTCGGGGTTCGTAAAAGGCTCAACAATTTGCATACGGATGGTTTTCTTCACTTGTGAAAGGCCACCTATATCTGAAAAGCGAATATGTTTGGGAGACTGGGTATGGATAGGAACAACCTTATCCGTGTTTGGCTGAGGTTTGGATGCGATGGGAAATACTTTTATATTTTCACCACTCATATTCTCTTGAGTATTCTCGATAGAATGAATTGAGCTTTGAGTGGCTGATGGGGTTTGCGTAACTTTTGGCGTTTGGACAAGCTCCTGGGTAGGCTCGGTCGCTGACTGGGGGGCAAGGGTTTCTTTTCCGGCAATTAAATCAGCTTCATCATCGAAACCCAGTTCCCGTAAACTAGCCGCAAAATTAGCCCGCTCACCCTCAGTGAGTGAACGTTGCTTTTTTATCAAGGTATATTGCTTGTGGGCCTTTTGCCACTGTTGTTCATCAATATAATGGCTGGCAAGTTGTGATCGAATATCTACATCGAAGGGGTCATCTGCTAGCTGTTCCAATAACTCCGTAATTGACACGCTATACTCCTAAGTCCATCGTAAAACGCTCAATAATAGAGTAATTAATAGACTGAGGCAATATTGGGAATACACCTCAATATCACGCTATTGACCAATGACCGAAAATAACTTACTCGCCGACCGACCGGAATCATCGACAACCCTTACATCATGGCGCCCTACTTTAGCCTGCCAAAAAAAATCCTTTCCAGCGGATACAGATCCCACATAACTATCATTAACAAACCAGTAAAGTATTTTTGCATCGGGATCTACCGTAGCCGCTAAAGCGATTTGATTTGATTCAGGGCTATCCTCTTGTAGCACATATTCAATATTACTTTGAGGAGAGCGAATCAGAGGCTGCTGTCCTGATGCACTTTTCTGATCCAAGGAACAATCTTCACCATAAGCCGGGGGCGTTTTTAACAAAATACCCGCTTGCTGAAAAATTGTTAAAAAATCAGAGGGCCAAAATTCGTAAACTTGTAGCTCAGTTTTTTCGGGATCATACCAGCAGGCACGCTTACCGGAGGATTTTAAAATAGGAATTTCTCGATAAATAGTGGACACTTTAATGGGCGAGATACCAGGAATAAACCAAGCACTTTCTTTATTGGCGCAATGTTTATTAGGAAGGTCACCGGTATTTTTACACATTTCCACCCGCTTGATATTAAGGTCATAGGAAAACATATCGCGCTCAATGGACCAACCTTGCCTAGGCACCAAGGCATCGAAGAGTGAAAAAAAGAGAGGGCCTGCAGCACTGCGACCAATAAAATTGTCATTGCCGCTACCATTAAAATTTCCCACCCACACAGCAAGCACATAGTCGCCTGAAAGTCCTATTGCCCAGGCATCTCTAAATGCCCATGAGGTACCGGTTTTCCAGGCGACATCATTTTTTTGCTTGTATAGACTCGTTGTATTATCCACATCAAAATCAATACTGTCCGGTGCCGGGTTATCTTTCAACATCGATAAGGTGATATAACTTGCCTCTGGGCTTAATAACGAAATAGGCTGCTGTGATTTCTGCTCTATGTTTAATCCAGATGGCTCA
>JBNKUQ010000063.1:0-291 GCA_050298695.1 Cellvibrionaceae bacterium | reverse complement strand
AGCAACCTACCGCCATTACCAAGCATGGCATAGAGCTTTACTAGTTCTAGCATGGAAACTTCCGCCCCACCTAAGGCTAGTGCTAACCCATAAAAAGAAGGCTCTTTCAGTTGAGAGATACCTGCTTTTTGTAAGAAAGAATAAAAATGATTGTTCTCTAACAGTGCTTGTAATGCCACTGCAGGAACATTGCGACTGGTAATGAGAGCGTCTTTCGCAAGTACCGGACCTAAAAATTGCTTATCATAATTTTCTGGTGTAAATCCTCCAAAGCGCGTAGGCGAATCCTTC
>JBNKUQ010000062.1:0-18307 GCA_050298695.1 Cellvibrionaceae bacterium | reverse complement strand
TACTAGTTGACAGGTTCGGTCATATAGGTGTTATATTTTATTTACCGTTGAACCAAACTAAACCAGTTACCAGAGTTGTCTATACCCATAGCTTCGACACCATAAAGTTGTTCTGTAGGTGGCTGGATAAATTCCACTCCTTTAGCCACAAGCTCTTCGTACGTTTTTTGGCAATTTTCAGTTTCGAAAACGCCGGCTCCAAATGCACCCTCTTCGATTAAACTTCGTATTTTATCAGCCGAATCTTTGCTGAACATTGGCCCTTCTTTTGGTTCAGCCAATACCAACTGAAATTGTGGTTTAGATTTCGGATATACAGTTAGCCAACGAAAGCCTCCTTCCACTGCCATATCATCGCCGACCTCGAAACCGAGCTTGTTTTTATAAAAATCAAGAGCTTCGTCTTGGTTAAGTACATATATTGTTGCATGAGCTATGGATGTGATCATTTATATATTCCTAGTTGATAGTTCACGCCCTCATTTTATAGAAACAACCAAAATAATATTTCTCCAATATTGCTCAATTAGTCAATTTTCCTAAAAAATGGTACGCGTAACATGCAGGTATAGCCTGCGAGGGAAAACGGTATTGTTCAGTTGACAAAGCCCACAGCTTACGGCGATACAAAGTAGGCGCCATACCGACTTGCTTTAAAAACAATGAAGAAAAACTGCCAAGACTTATATAGCCCACTTTCTCGCAAATCTCTGAGACACTCAAATTTTCCATAATAAGCATTTTCTTAGCTTTTTCGACTCTAAGCCTAATCAAGAATTCGTTCGGCGTTTCTCCATACGTATCCTTGAAAACACGCAAAAAATGATAAGGGGACATATTTGAGTGCTTTGCTATACCAGATAAGCTGAGCGGTGTCTGATAATTATCAGTGATATAGTCCCTGCCAGCATTCAACCTTTTAAATTTATAGTTCGTAGCCATAATATGCTAACTCAAATGTAAAACTGATTAAAAAATAGCTCCTCCGTCCCTTATCATCCCTTTTCCGACAATTTTGAAAAAGCGTACTCTCTATCCGTAACCTGCTCGTTTACACGCTAAAGTCATTTCTCCATCGCTCTTGTAATTATTTGTTTTTTATAAATGTTTATTACTTATTATAAAAACAGTATGGCGTGAAAGCGTACTGGCCTGTTATTTACCTTAACCCAAGCATGCTATTTCCCCAAGTATTTTTTTAATTTATTGACTTGTAAAGATTTTATCGTTTACAGCCAGGAGAAACCGCACCCTAAATAATAGGTAACCGCGCCAAAATTGAGTTAATAGATAAATATACTGTATAAAAATATAGATTAAGGGGAATTATTGTAGGTGCATAAATAAGTAAATAGCTTTATGAAAAAGCTATTTACTCATCGTCAATATAAGCTTCACGGTCGATGGAAAGCAGATATTCAATCAAATCATCTTGCTCCGAGTCACTTAAATTACGAACGTGACTCCCTCGGGATAGCACATTTTCTAGGGTCGCTGCACTGCCATCATGAAAATACGGGGCACTATCCCATAATTCAATTAGGCTGGGAGTACGGATAGCGGTTAACACACCATTTAAACGTTGGCCCGAAGCAGTGGTAATAGTACCTACGTCATGAAATAAACCATCTCTAAAGGCTTGTCCTGCATGGCAACTACTGCAACTTTCTCCGCCTAAGTCTGAGCGATTAAATAATCTGCGGCCACGCACCGCAGCCGATGTAAGATTGCCAGTGCGGGTGCGATGGGGTGAATGTTTAACTGTATCTTTTCCTAAACCGTTTATGTAAGCCGCGAGTGCATCTAAATCGTCAGAGAGGCCCGAGGTTGTCATTTCTAGTGGCGACTGGCCATTAAAGGTTTGCCCAGGCACTAAACCTTCTCCACCATTTAATACCTCCATTTGTAGTTCAAAATCTTGTACTTCATCAAAATTACCGGACCAGTGTAAAGGACCAAAGCGCGTACCGCTGGCACCATTTAATGAGAGAGTATTGCGCAAGCCTTCTCCTAAATGTGTAATGTCCCACACGCGACCATCTTGTCCGCCACCTGCATGACAACTTGCACAAGTCATATACCCTTCTTGCCCCATTTCTGGAATGGATGAATGATAAAACAAGTCTAAGCCACGTTTTTCTTCGATACTTAACACTTCATTTTGTACCGTAGAAATATGCTCCGCATTTTGTTGCAGGCTACCATCGTAGATATATCCCGCCACATCGATAGCCGAAACACTGCGCCCGGTAAAGTTTTTGACGTAAAGCGTGCGGCGCGTTGCACACATGCCTTGAGGCGCACCCTGTGTATTAAAAGTGGAGCGAGCATTACGTTGAGAATGCTGTAGAACTACCGCGTTATTGCCTTGCAAAGCAGTCACTCTTACAGCGGGGTCAGCTAGGTACGTAACCGCAGAAGGATCTGCAGCATTATCAAAATCAATTGTGTTAGCACGAGATGAAGGGTTGATATTCGCATCGCGATTATTCACTAAATCCAAAATGGCCATCATGGGTCGCACGGTATTATCACTATCCAAGGCTTGTGGATTAATACTACCCTCACGTAAACCTCGGTCTGTATTCGCTTTTGTGGCACTTACATAAGCGGTATTACCGTCTGCACTAAAGACAATGCCCGAAAGATAATTAGGTACGCCACTACCATGGTCAATATCATCTCCGACTTCAACTTTATTGATATTGATTACGCGAGAAAGCGACATGTTGTTATTAATATTGACGTCGTAAACTTCACCGTAATCACTTGGCGAAATAAAGCGTGTTACTAATAATCGATCACCATATAAAGCCATCGCTTTGGGTTTGGGTCCAACGCTTAACTTGGCTACAATTTCTCGCTGATCAATATTAATTTTTAGCAACTCACCGCTGCCATAAAGTGCAACATAAAGGTAACCATCAGCAAAAACCGCGCTCACCGGCTGAGTACCATAGCCGGTGTCTAACATAAACACCGGGCGAGCTTGCGGAGAGAAGAAAACAATTTTGTCATCATCGCGATAAGTAACAGCGTAGTAGTTATCGGTGCGTGTCACCGATGTTGGTGTTTCATAGCGCAAATGAATTTCATTTTTAAGACGATGTGCTTTTTCCATAGTCGATACATCAATGGTACTTTCAATGATGGATACACT
The DNA here is from genome assembly GCA_050298695.1 of Cellvibrionaceae bacterium. Classification (GTDB taxonomy): domain Bacteria; phylum Pseudomonadota; class Gammaproteobacteria; order Pseudomonadales; family Cellvibrionaceae; genus CANLBN01. Next base: position 15,147 of record JBNKUQ010000062.1, on the reverse strand, counting down.
ATCGTTATCGGGGTTTACGACCCAAACATCGCCGGCTTCTGTTTCTGGCTGGCAAGCAATAGGCGCTGACTGATTCGGGAAGTAAGCTTGTCCTGCATAAGTGGGGACGACCGTATCTTGATTATTATTTGCATCATCACTAATCACGGTAATTTGTCCTGGTGGTGCAGGATTTTCATAATCTAAAGGCGGAAACGGTGTTTCACCTTGTAATAAATCGCCACTGCCCGTTGTAAAACGAAAATTGTAATCTGCCATGGTATTACCCATGTAATCTTGTATGCCGCTAACATTCACTCGGTATTCCGTAAAAGGCGCCAAGTAATCCGATGGAAAAATTGAAATCATTCCGGTATGGCTAAGTATTTGTCGATAACTAATCTCTTCGTTCGTTTGCGTGTTAGTGATGGTAACTGCATTCTCTACCGTTTCTGTACGCAAGGTTTCGGGAATATGCAAATGGATAAAACCATCGATGGGATAATTCACTTGACCAGAGACGGGACGATGGCGATTGGTTACCGAAGGCGGACGGGTATCGGGTTCATCGCTGGTGACAAAACCGCACATGCCTTGTTCATTCACGGTGGAGGTTACCCACCAATCATAGCCACCAAATACACCGACCTGCCCTAGCGGACGAAAATATTGGCTCGCATCACATTGGTTAGCAATGTCCTCAAATTTATAAACCACTTCATGAAAAATATTTCCCGTAATGGGTGTGTTTTGACTGTAGTATTGCTCACAAGCATTTAAGTCAACTTTGAAGTGATCGACATAAATAAATTCGTCTTGGAAGTTAACATACATTGGGTCGCTAGAACCGTCACCATCGCTACGATCGGGACCATCGGAATTAGGCAATCTATCTTGGTCAAAATAAATTTGGCAGCTTAGGTAAGGGTTACTAGGGTCTTCAAAATCAACCACATAAAGTGCTGGATGAGTGCGGCCAAAGGATTCATTAGCGCGAGCGGCAAAAACCATTTTGTTGGTGCCGTAAGGTTCAACCCAATAGCCGCCAATACCGATAGGACAAATACGCCCCTCGTTATTTGCGTTATCATCACATGAAGCTTCTCCACCTGGCTGCGGAAACTTGGGCTGATAAACGCTAAGCAAACGCGGCATACGCCCTTCTCTAACACCCGATACATCATAGATAGCCATACCCGTAGATTCTTGATCCGAGGCCACCACCATTAAGTTGCCGGAAAAAGAAGTAAAACCAGTCACATTAGCCACGCCTAAATGGTTCCAATACACATAAGGCACTCCCGTCCACACACCGGTTTCGCCACCAAATAAATCGTAAATAGGGCCATCCTGATAAACGTAACTGCCTTCCGAGGGCTGTTGCATAAAACGCGAGGGATCTTGAATAGCATAGACTCCGTTGCGGTTTAAACCATAACTCCAATAGACACGGGTAACAAAAGGAGAAGTCATTTGGGAATAAGTAAAAATCTCGTTGGGCCAATTGAAGTTGCTACTAAAATCAATTTGCTCTAGCGCGGTGGAGCCACTAGGATCATAACTAAGGTCGCCACTATTTCTAGCAACAAGTTTAGGGCCGGCACTAGTAAAGCGAATGATGGTTGCATGGGCATGTATTGGTTGTCCGGCTTGGTCAAACTCATGAATCATTACCGGCGCTTCATCTAAATTAGACATATCCCAAATGCTATCGTGGTAAACCGCGGTGTTATTCGGTAAACCAACCCCAGTACTTCCTGGTCCTTCCGGCAAGTTAACCAAGTAAGGTCCAATGTTTGTTAAATTAGCGGTTCTACCAAATTGTGTTCCCGCCTTCCATAGAAAGTCCCCACGGGAACCAAAATCTTCATTATTTTCTGGGTAACCTATTGCATAACTACCTACGGATAAGAATAGAGATAGCAAAACATAAAGTCGTTTGTAATTTCGCATTATAAACCTCCTCCTAAGGTTTCGATCTGGCTAAACAAGGCATTACCGTATTGATCGATTGCCTCAACTAAAACAAAATTTCCTACTTGTGCGCTTTCACCTGGAACAGAAAAATCGATACTTTGCGTAAAGTATTCATAAGGCAAATCACTCTCTCTCCACACCAAAACCCGATACCTATCTGCTCGAACATCACTCCACTGGAGTTCCATATTGGATACCGTAAGTTCTAAGTTTGCCCTTAATACATTAACCGCAACTGTATTGCCATCGACATTTTCTTCAATAGAATTATTTGTGACCGAGCTGCCATTATTCGTTTGAATATTATCACTGTTACTTACATTATTATCTTCATCGTCCAGTTGATTCGTAGCATCTGAATCCGAAGAGAAACTATTGCTACGGCTATCACTCTCACTACCGCCACAAGCCGTGACCAGTAATAAAAGTGTAAAGCATAGAAACACTTTCAAATAACTCAATGGATTTTTTAAAAAGACAAAGTAAGCCAACACAGCGATACCCCAAAAATAAAGATAGCAATTTATTTCCAGTTACCATTTATGTAATAGCTGAAGGAATACACCGCCGCAATGTCGATTTACATCAAAATAAGTGATGGACTTAACAGTTTTAAAAAAAAATGAATGAGGTATTCGATTAACTTTTAAGAAAGAAATGTTTATGACTAAAAAGATGATTGAGCATATATAAGATGAATAATATGCCACTTTAAAAATGAGAAATAGCGCACAAAAAAATCGTTTTTCGGTAATGCAAATACGTCAAGTTTTTCATCGGATAGAATATAAGGCTTATCAGTTTTGTTATTCCTTATTTTTATAAATGACCTCCAATTTACTTTTTAATAAGCGCTTTAATTTCTTGTAGTTCTTGTGCATGCACTCGCATCAGTTCAGCATTTGCTTTAATAAGTTCTTGCAGGCCAGATTGTAATTCCTGTAAAGTTGGCTCACCCTCGAGACGATTTTGCTCCTGATGCTCTTCCTCCAGTACATTGACTACAATACCGATAATCATGTTTAAAAATGCAAATGCCGTGAAGAAAATAAACGTGAGATAAAAAGTCCAACTAAATGCATAAACCTCCATGGTTTCGTACATAACATCCGTCCAATCTTCAAAGGTCATTACCCTAAACAAGGTCAACATGCTACGAGCGATATCTCCCCATAACATAGGATTAATATCTTCAAAAAAAGTTGTCCCAATAGCGGCGTAAATATAAAAGATAATAAACATTAATAAAGCTACATAACCTAAACGTGGCAACGCTTTAAATAACGAATTAAGCAACATTCGCAGCTCAGGAATAATAGACACCATTCGCAGCACACGAAAAATACGAATCAAGCGTCCAACAATGGCTAATTCACTATCTTCGATAGGAATTAAACTCACCATCACAATGGTAGTATCAAAAATATTCCAACCACTTTTAAAAAACTGTCGTTTAACCGGCTCGGCCAAGAAGCGAATAATGATTTCGAATAAAAAGATAAAAGTAATCAGCCAGTCCAGCACAATAACGAAGTTAAGTACAGAATCAGGTAAGGAATAAGTCTTAACGCCAATCACTAATGCAGAAAAAATAATAACGCTGACAACAAACAGCTCAAACACCTTGTTTGAACCTATAGACTCAAAGGTATTTTGCCAGGCTTGAAAATTATTCATAAACAACCAAGAAGAGTAATAAAAAATGGGGAGTTAGCAACAGGCAGTTTAACCCGTCACCTCGTTTCCATGCTCTGCATGGAAACGAGTATTATTTCTTGCGCCAAGTGGTTCCTTCTGGAGAGTCTTCTAACACAATATCATTTTCAGTCAGCAGATGACGGATTTCATCGGCTCGACCATAGTCCTTATTTAGCTTCGCTTGTTGTCGCTCTTCGATATAAGCCTCGATATCTTCTGCTGATAAGCCAGAAGCGTCTACTTCTGCTTGCCCCTGCAAAAATACAACGGGATCAACTTGCAAAATACCTAAGATATTGGCCATTGCCTTTAACTGAGCAACGATGACTTCCGCAGCAGCACTATCCGAACTCGCTAATGCATTCACTTTTTTCAACAAGCCATACATATGCGATAACGCTTGCGGCGAGTTAAAGTCATCACTCATTGCATCAATAAAACCTTCATCGCTAACTTCATCAGCGGCGTCGACATTGACATAATTTTTCAATGTTTGATAAAAGCGATCCAAGCCCGCTTTCGCTTCGATTAAATTATCTTCCGAATAGTTAATCGCACTACGATAATGGCTACTAATAATTAAAAAGCGAATAACTTCTGGATGATATTTTTTTAACACTTCGCGGATAGTAAAAAAGTTACCTAAGGACTTTGACATTTTTTCGCCATCCAAACGAACGGCACCCGCATGCATCCAATAGTTTGCATATTGGCATCCGTTGGCGGCTTCGCTTTGTGCAATTTCATTTTCATGGTGAGGAAAAGGTAAATCTGGGCCACCACCGTGAATATCAAAACTATCACCCAGGCAGGCTTTAGTCATGGCAGAACATTCTATATGCCAACCAGGTCGTCCATCCCCCCAAGGTGATGACCAATGCGCTTCTCCTGGCTTTGCCATCTTCCATAATACGAAATCCAAAGGGTCTTCTTTGGTTTCTTCAACGGCAATACGAGCACCGGATAATTGCTCATCCAACTTTCTGCCAGATAGTTTTCCATAACCATCAAACTTGCGAACACGATAATAAATATCACCGTTCGCACCCTGATACGCATACCCTTTATCCATTAAGGTCTGCACCATGGCAATAATATGGTCAATATGTGCTGTCGCGCGGGGTTCTTGATCGGGGCGCAGGACATTAAGCTTGGCCTCATCTTCATGCATGGCGTCGATAAAATATTGTGTCAGCTCAGAAAAATGTTCGCCTCTTTCATTGGCACGATTAAAAATTCTGTCATCGACATCGGTAATATTGCGCACATAATTGACATCCCAACCTTGTGAGCGTAAAAAACGTGTAATCATATCGAAGGCGACTAAAATTCTTGCGTGTCCAATATGACAATAGTCATACACCGTCATACCACAAACATATAAACGAACTTTTCCTTCCTCAATGGGAATAAACTCAGCTTTTTCTCTGGTAAGGGTGTTATAAATTTTTAATGGCATGTTTTTCTCTAACAACTAATTTTAAAAACTCTTCTTAGAAACTATTTTTCGATTTCTTAACGACTTACTAGCGAGTCATATTACAAGAATACAGAGGCAACAGAGATCTATTTATTACTCTTGGCGTCATTCCCGCCTTCGCGGGAATGACGATTGTATTCTTTTAAATTGTCCCTGTAAAAGATTACAAATAAATTATCCAGTAAAAGTATCACGCAAGGTAATGGTGCGATTAAACACTAATGCTTCTACGCGGTTATCACGACAAAAATAGCCTTCTCGTTCAAACTGGTAGACCTGTTCCGGTACGGCATTTAACAAACCTATTTCACCCACACAATTTGATAAGACTGTCATACTATCGGGGTTTATCAATTCTAAAAATTGTTTATCACCGCTGTCAGGCGCGGGGTCTGTAAATAAACGCTCATACAAATGCACATCGAAGACAGCGTGCTGTTTCGCATCAACCCAATGTATAACGCCTTTCGGTTTAACGCCATCGATAGGATCACTACCGACGGTATTTTCTATAATGCGCGCTTTAATTTCCGTTATATTGCCTTCGGCATCTTTACTACATTCATCGGCTTCAATCACATAGGCATTACGTAAACGCACTCGCTTACCCAGCACCAAACGCTTGTACTTTTTATTCGCCGATTCGCGAAAATCTTCGGCATCAATAAACACTTCCCGGCCAAATGGCAAGTGTCGTTCAGCTAAATCGTCACGGTTCGGATGGCCCGGTGCAATCATGGTTTCGGTTTTATTTTCGGGATAATTGGTCAGCACCACTTTGATTGGGTTTAAAACACACATGGCTCGCGGCGCATTTTTATCGTGATCATCGCGAATGGCATGCTCTAGCATGGCTATATCTACCACACCATCGGATTTAGTCACACCTATCATTTCGCAAAACTGGCGCAAAGCTTTTGCACTGACTCCACGTCGACGCAAACCTGCAATGGTTGGCATGCGTGGATCATCCCAACCATCAACATGGTTTTCATCAACTAGTTGCTTGAGTTTGCGCTTGGATGTCACCGTGTAATTTAAATTAAGGCGGCCAAATTCGTATTGCTTAGGCTCTGCCGGCACAGGTAAATTTTCAATAAACCAATTGTACAGCGGGCGGTGATCTGCAAATTCTAAGGTACAAATCGAGTGGGTAACCCCTTCTATAGCATCTTCTTGACCGTGAGCAAAATCGTAACTGGGATAAATACACCACTGATCACCCGTTTGGTGATGGTGCTGTTTACGAATGCGATACAAAGCTGGATCGCGCAGATTCATATTGCCACTGGCCATATCAATTTTTGCACGCAAGATACACTCACCCTCTTCGTATTCTCCGCTACGCATTTTTTCAAACTCAGCGAGGTTTTCTTCCACACTGCGATCACGGTAAGGGCTATTTTTACCGGCTTCTGTGAGTGTACCTCGGTACTCTCTTGTTTGTTCAGCCGTTAAATGACAAACATAAGCCTTGCCTTGTTCAATTAAATAAATGGCCCACTCATACAATTGTTGAAAATAACGAGAAGCAAAGCGGACGTCGCCAGCCCATTGATAGCCCATCCACTCGACATCGCGAATAATGGCATCGATGTACTCTTGGTCTTCTTTAGCCGGGTTGGTATCGTCAAAACGAAGGTTACATTCCCCCCCAAACTTTTCGGCCAAACCAAAATTTAGACAAATGGATTTTGCATGACCAATATGCAAGTAACCATTGGGCTCAGGCGGAAAACGCGTCACTAATTTTTGGCAAACTCCTGCTGACAAGTCATCCATAATTTGTTGCTCTATAAAGTGTGGCGCTCGCTCGTTAGGGGTATCGTGTTTGTTTTGTTTACTGGAATGGGTGTTGGAAATATCCGCCGTCATGGGGTCAGGGTCTACTATCGGTTATGGAAGAATAAGAACAAAGCGCGTATTATAGCGGCCCCAAAGCGGGTTAACACCCAAAAAATTAGAGTTTTTCTATTAGAGCTTTTAAATAAGTTCAGGGGTTCTGCAAAGTTCCCATAAAGAAGCTCCTATAAAAAAGACGAATCAGGACCTATAAATGATTACTTTACACACAAATCACGGCGATATTACCCTTGAGTTGGATGCAGAAAAGGCTCCGATAACGACTGCAAATTTTAAACAATATGCCGAAGAAGGCTTTTACGAAGGGACTATTTTTCACCGCGTTATCAATGATTTTATGATTCAGGGCGGTGGCTTTGATGTGGATATGAATCAAAAGCAAACTCGCGAGCCTATTGTGAATGAGGCAGATAATGGTTTAAAGAATGATATTTACACCGTTGCAATGGCAAGAACGATGGAACCCGACAGTGCCAGCTCTCAATTCTTTATCAATGTAAAAGACAATGATTTTCTCAATCATAGCGCTAAAACAACACAAGGATGGGGCTACTGCGTTTTTGGTAAAGTGACTGAGGGCACCGACATCGTAGACAAAATCAAAGCCGTTTCTACTAGCTCAAGCGGCTTTCATCAAGACGTCCCCACAGAACCCGTCATCATTGAAAAAGTTACCATTAGCTAAGTCAAGCAGCCGCTGGATTCTGGTGTTAGCGGCTAGCAGCTTACGTCTTATATCATGAAACTATTTATCTCTGACCTCCACCTTTCTCCTGAAAGACCTGCTGTCACCCAAGCCTTTTATCGCTTTTTAGAAACAACGGCTGCAATGGCAGAGGAACTCTATATTTTGGGTGATTTTTTCGATGCCTGGGTGGGTGACGATGACGATACACCCGTATTCCGAGACATCGAACTTGCCATAAAAAAATACAAACAAGCTAGACCAGAGTCTCAGCGCGTGTTTTTTATGCACGGCAACCGAGACTTTATGGTTGGCGCTGACTTTGCCAAACGCACGGGAATAACACTGCTCTGCGATCCAACAACCATCCACTTAAATGGGTTAAAAACACTGCTTATGCATGGGGATAGCCTGTGCACCCTCGATAGTGAATACATGGAGTTTAGACAAATGGTCAGAAACCCGAGATGGCAAGAACAGATTATGCAAAAGCCCTTAGAAGAGCGCAAAGCTCTGGCTATACAGATGAAAGCCGCTAGTCAGTCTATGAACAGTATTAAAGCAGAAGACATCATGGACGTAACGCCTGAAGAAGTCACCAAAGTGATGACAGAACAACAAACACCGCTACTCATACACGGACATACCCATCGCCCTGCAAGGCACGCCTTTAACCTTAATAAACAAGTGGATGGCCAAAAAACAACGGCGGAGAGAATTGTTTTAGGCGATTGGCATCAACAAGGCTGGTACTTGCTCTCTGACGACAGTGGATTGCATCTGAATCACTTTGATATTGAGTAATAGCACTTAAAAGTTTATCGTCGATCGGCAATTGCCTGTATCGCTAATTCCGCTTGCGATAAGAAGTGCTTAAATGAATCAAACTGATCCTGCACAAGATTTTCGTTAGTCATCCCCCTATCGGCATAAAACAGCGCGGCATTGCGCCTATTAATGCGCAAAATACCAATAAAAGAGGGGCGTTTACCCATTAACCCTTCCATGCTTTCCGTGTAAAGTGCTTCGTTATTACTGATGTAGTTGTCATCTATCCAAACGGGCTGTGGCTTTAATACGCAGTCAGCAAAAATATTGCGTGCACTCTCCCCAACATCAAAGCTAAATTTTTCTCGCCAATCCTCTGTGCCCTGCCCCAGGACATATTTTGCTTTAATGTTATCTTTGCGAAAAAAAGCCAATACCATTCGCTCCAGACCAATGCCTCGATGCATGCCTTCTAAAGCCATTTGGAAAACGGTATTTACATCAATATTTTCCGATACCGAATTAGCCATATCGCGCAGAATTTTTAATTGCAAGCCAGTATCAGCCTCCAAGACTTGTGTACCCTGCTTTTTCTGAACATGTTGAATCTCTCGCTCACGAGGCATTAAATGGCACACTTGCGATGCACCAAACTCTAAGGCGACAGAAGCAGCAGATTCAGAGGCCTCATTCACCAATTTGCGAGTTTCTGCTGCACCGCCACCGGTAAATTCAGCAACCTGCTTGATTAACTTCACTCTGTTCGGGTCATCCACAGGGACCCGACTAATGGCTTCACCGAGACGAACCGCCTTCGCAAGATCCGACACATCCCTTCGCCCGCTCAAAGCCTCTTGCAAAGTATCACCCAAATTCCAAGCTTTACCCAATTCACGGGACAAACCTTTAAAACTGATACCCAGCTCCTTCTCGATCATTTTTTGATCGCCCATTAAACACATGCTGAGACCCTCATCAAGTTTGTCAGCGGTTTGTCCGCCGTAGGCCCAAAATGCCATTTCGCCTAAATCGTGCAATAAAGCAGCAATGAAAACTTCTTCGTGCTTTTTATCGGATATTTTTTTATAAATTTCTCTTGCTTGCACGGCTGAATGGAAGGCTTTTGCCATTGTTTGAAGCAAGCGGTCGCGGGGATCTTTACCTAACAAGGAATCCACAAGAATCAGTGATACACACAGTGAACGAACGCCACGAAACCCCAACATCACAATAGCGCGACTAATGGTATTCACCCCGATATTTAGCGGGTTGTATTGCACACTATTGGCAATGCGCAAAATTTGTGATGTAAGGTGAGGATCTCTAAGAATAACTTCTGCCAACTGATTGAACTCCGTATCATCATCACCAGTCAAACGCGTTAATTGTTTAATAACGGCAGATAAAACCGGCATTTCTGTTTTGCTTAATTTATCTACCCAAAAATCAGGATCTTTATTAGACATGGCGGTAACGTTACTCTATGACTATAATGGATACTAAAATAAGTATAGACACGAATTCTCAATTAAGACCGAGAACTTGCAACTATCACATGATTCAAAGCAGATTGAGAAAAATTGTAGGGGGGGGGAATACTCTGACATTACTTAGTTACTCCATATCAATCTTGCTAGCAAGTCACAAAATAATTTTTTGAATAAAACATACGTTAAGTCAGCATTATCCTTGAATATAAACAATAGGAAACGTAAAGTAACCATACTTTCTACACAATAATAATTCACTATTTTATGTTCACTTATTTTTTACGCCGATTGCTATTAACCATTCCAACCTTCATTGGTATTACCTTAATGGTTTTCTTAATCACGCGTTTTGTCCCTGGCGGTCCTATCGAGAGAATGTTAGCGGAAGCAAAATTTGCTAACCCAGGTGGAGGCAATACCACGGAACTCGTTGCCGAAGCGGGCTTATCACAGGCACAATTGGCCGAACTAGAAGCTTACTACGGTTTTGATAAACCAGTGATCGTCAGTTACTTTCACTGGCTAAGTAAAGTTCTGCGTCTGGATCTTGGCTACTCTACTCGTTATGGTCTACCAGTTTGGGATAGCATCGTCGAGCGTTTGCCCGTCGCCATTTTTTATGGACTCGCCACTGTTTTTTTTACCTACCTGATTTCTGTTCCTCTGGGAATCAGTAAAGCAGTTAAACATCACTCCTGGTTTGATGGTTTTAGTTCCATTCTTATTTTTGTAGGCTATGCCATCCCGGGCTTTGTACTGGGTATTTTATTAATTTATCAGTTTTCGGTGCGAGTGGAATGGTTTCCGTTGGGAGGCTTTACCAGTGATTTTTTTGATTACATGACACCTACCGAAAAAATCTTTAATCTCTTTCATCACGCGGTTTTACCCTTGATTGCTTACCTAGCAGGCAGCTTTGCCTTTATGACCTTGATGATGAAAAATTCCTTAATGGATAATTTATCGGCTGACTACATGCGAACAGCAATGGCCAAGGGACTTACGTTTAATGCTGCCGTATACAAACATGCCTTGCGCAATAGTTTAATTCCTTTGGCGACCAATTTTGGGCATATTATCAGTTTGGTATTAACAGGGTCATTTTTAATCGAAACCATATTTAATATTGATGGCCTGGGACTTTTGGGTTACGAGTCCATTATTCAACGAGATTATCCAACGGTAATGGGAGTGTTAGTGATTACCTCTGTCTTATTTTTGTTAGGAAATATTTTATCGGATATCTGTGTTGCCATTGTCGATCCCCGCATTAAATTTGGTAGCCAAACCTAATGCAGCCTAATACTAAACTCACCTGGCGACGCTTTAAAAACCTTAAGCGCGGCTACTACTCGCTTATCCTTCTTTCTACCCTATTAGTTATTAGCCTCTTTGGAGAATTATTTGTTAATAATCGCGCGCTAATTGTTAGCTACCAGGGCGAATGGTTTTTTCCAACCTATGGCTCTGTAATTTCTGGTCATACTTTTGACCTCGGTTATGAGTACGAAACCAATTATCGAGAGTTACAACAATCCTGGAAACAAGAAAACAGTGAAAATTGGTTATTGATGCCACCTATTCCATACAACCCTTACGAAACCAATCTCATTGAAGGCAAGCTCCCTCCTTACAAACCAAGCACGGAAAAACATCACTACCTAGGAACTGACACCAGCGGAAGAGATATTGCCGCCCGCCTTTTTTATGGCTTTAGAATTTCCATGGCCTTTGCACTTCTCTTATTAGCCTTTGAATTTGTTATCGGCGCAACCATCGGCTGTTTAATGGGATTCTATGGCGGTAAAGTCGATTTATTGGGTCAGCGACTTATCGAAATCTGGTCAAATGTTCCTAGTCTCTATGTCATTATTATTGTGGCCTCCATTGTCGTTCCTCAATTTTGGCACCTAGTGGTTATCATGGCGAGCTTTAGCTGGGTCGGTATGACTTGGTATATGCGGACATCAACTTACAAAGAATCAGCTCGTGAATATGTACTTGCGGCTAAAGCCATGGGAGCTAGCTCAAAGCGTATTATCGGTCGACATATTTTGCCCAATACATTGAATGTATTAGTTACCTTTATGCCCTTTTCCGTTGCCTCAGGAATTTCTGCGCTCACCTCTCTTGATTATTTAGGCTTTGGTTTACCTGCGCCCACACCAAGTTGGGGTGAATTATTAAAACAGGGAACCAGTAATCTCGATTCACCTTGGATTGTTATTTCTGTCACTACAGCGCTAACCTTAGTGCTAGTCATGGTAACCTTTATCGGCGAAGCCATTCGCGAGGCTTTTGATGCCAGAGCACCTGGAGTATTCAATCGTGAAAAGTAAGACTTTTTTTTCTTTGCCCATGCACTCTATTTTTTACAAGTTGCTTTTTGCCCTCATCTCAATAAGTCTTAGCTTTATTTGTAACGGACAAACTACTCTCCCTGAAAATTTGCAGTGGCAAACCAACAATAGTGATCCGCTACTCGGCTCAGAAAATGCAAAACGTGGCGGTCGTTTTAGTAGTTTCCTTTTAAGTTATCCACTTACATTTCGAACGGTTGGTCCCGATTCAAACTCAAGTTTCCGCGGTGCCATTCTGGAAAATCAATTAGGCCTAACGACCTATCATCCTCTAACGGGTAATATTATCCCGCAACTGGCAACCCACTGGGCCTATGACGACGATGGCCGAACGGTTTATTATCGCTTAAACCCTAAAGCACGCTGGTCCGATGGTGAACCCGTCACTGCGGACGATTATGTTTTCGGCCTGGAGTTTATGCGTTCAAAAGCTATTGTTGCTCCTTGGTACAACAACCACTACAGCCAGGAAATTGAGCAACTGGTTAAATACGACGACTATACTATTTCTATTACCGGGCATTCAGTCAAACCGCCGAAAGATCTGCACTATTACTATGGTGTACCACCGAAGCCCAAACATTTTCATGTTTTAGATGACGATTGGGTAAAAGCCTATAACTGGCGCATTGAACCTAACACAGGCCCTTACCAAATTGAGCGTTTTAAAACCGGAAAATTTATTGAGTTTAAACGCAAAAAAGATTGGTGGGCCAATGATGAGCGTTATTTTAAACGCCGCTACAACCCAGACATCATTCGCTTCCAAGTCATTCGTGATATTGATGTCGCCTACAACTATTTTGAAAAAGGTTACCTAGATAGCTACGGATTAATTCTGCCGAAACTCTGGGAGAATAAAACCAAACGAGAAATTTTTACTCGTGGCTTAGCCCACAAAGTGACTTTTTATACCAATACATTTCAACCCAGCTCTGGCATTTATTTGAACCAAGCGAAAACTATGTTAGCCAACGCTGATGTTCGTTATGGTATTGCTCACGCACTTAATTTTGATAAGGTAATCAACACTATTTTGCGTGGAGATTATGCTCGCTTAAATACCATCAGCGATGGTTTTGGCATCTATACTGATAGCACAATCAAAGCCAGAACCTTTGATTTACAAAAGGCCAATGAATATTTTGACCGCGCCGGTTATAAAACCTGGGGGCCTGATGGGGTACGCGTCAACAAAGATAATCAGCGTTTATCCATGACCATCAGTTATGGACGAGACATTCATTCTGATCGATTAATTATTTTAAAAGAAGACGCAAAAAAAGCTGGACTTGAAATTAAGCTAAAGCTAATGGAGCCATCCGCCTTTTATAAACATGTCATTGAGAAAAAACATGAAGCAGCGTGGTTGGGCTTAGTCGGTGGCTTTCGCCCTCAATACTGGGGGATGTTTCACTCGGTTAATGCCAACAAACCACAAACCAATAATATAACCAATACCAATTCGCCTGAGCTCGACAGTTATATTGACGCTTATCGTCAAGGGACAACCGAAGCAACGCGCGTTGAATACGCCCATAAAATACAACGCTTTATTCACGATGAAGGCGCGTTTATTCCTCGCACCTATGTGCCATTTATACGCTCAGGTTTTTGGCGGTGGTTACAATTACCTGACTTTATCAATGGTCAACATGCAGAAGATGTATTTGCCCCCTTTGGTGAATATGGTGGATTTTTTTGGATAGATGAAACACTGAAAAAAGAAACCCTAGAGGCGCGAAAATCAGGCAGAAGAAATTTCGAGCCTCAACATATTATCGAATCACGTTACCGAAACAAAAATTGATAATTTATCACATGTCTGTAAAAGGCCTATAGCTATGGTGGAATCAACTGAACCCAACACAATTTTAGAGCTTGATAACATTTCTATTGATCTTCGGCAGCAAAACCAAAGCATATCCCTGGTTAACAATGTATCTCTAACTATTGCCAGTGGTGAAGTTGTCGGCATCGTGGGTGAATCTGGTAGCGGAAAAAGCCTCACTGCCTTAGCAATTATGGGACTATTACCCAACAGCATACTTAAAGTCACCCAAGGGCAAATACGCTTTCACGGTAAAAACTTACTCAACTATACAGAACAAGAGCTATGTCATTTGCGTGGAAAACGTATCGCCATGATTTTCCAAGAACCGATGACGGCATTGAATCCTGTACATACCATTGGCGCACAAATCGCCGAAGTATTTCTACTACATCAACCCAAAATCAAACCCGCACTTATTGAAGCGGCCTGTATTCAATTACTGGAAAAAGTCGAAATTCCCGAACCAAAAGCGCGTTTACGACAATACCCCCATGAGCTTTCAGGAGGAATGCGTCAGCGAGTCATGATCGCTATGGCACTGGCCTGCAAACCAGATATATTAATTGCAGATGAACCAACCACTGCCTTAGATGTGACCATTCAACTTGAAATAATGGAATTACTAAAACAACTCCAAAGTGATTTTGGTATGGCTATTTTATTAATCAGCCACGATTTACCTTTGGTAAAACACTACGCTGACCGTATTGGTGTGATGTATCAAGGAAAATTGGTTGAAATGGCCGACAGCGACCAACTTTTTTCAAACCCACAACAGGAGTACACTCGCACTTTATTGGCAAGTCGTTGTAAAGGACATGCAGTGGAGACTCCCATTACCGATGAAATTGCTGTCGATATTCGTCAACTCAATGTTCAATTCCCCCTCAATAAAGGTTTTTGGGGTAATACCACTCGCTGGCTGCATGCCGTAAACGATATTAACTTTACGGTACATCGCGGTAAAACTTTAGGCATTGTCGGTGAAAGCGGTTCGGGAAAGTCGACATTGG
>JBNKUQ010000061.1:10545-18485 GCA_050298695.1 Cellvibrionaceae bacterium | reverse complement strand
CCGTGAACCCAATATTCAAATTGTGAGTGCCGACATCCGTGGCGACCGTTCACTCACACTTCAGCATACTCGTCACTCCCATAAACCTCTGGATGAAAAAAGTGCCGAAGAAGTCCTAAAGCATGTGCATCGCCTATGGGGTTTTAATGTCCATCTGCACTCTGTTGATGACGGGGAGATTAAGCAGTCCCTGAGTTGCCCGTCCGCTCCCGATGATCAAGGTAACGATGACCAGAATAACAACGGCAGCCTTATTTTGACTCCCTGAATGCAAGGAATATGTAATTAATTCTCTGGTTATTTGCGCAGGCGGGTATCCAGAGTCATCGAGGCCAATTTTAGTCTGGATTCCCGCTTGCGCAAATGACAATATTATTATTTTGAGAGCTTTCCATGGCCTCAATTTGAAATTCCCTGGTTTAGCCCCATATCTCCCATACTCAATCAAGACCTAAGGGTAATAAATCGGTATAATCGCCCTCCTTTGAGACCGCTATACCAGAAGTGTGCCGTATAAATGAGTGCTTTGGTTTACTAAAAGATCAAAAAACGTACTTGTTCTCATGCTTCATTTTAATAATCATTACTAAAAGCTTGTTATCATGTTAAATCGTTATCCCCTCTGGAAGAATCTCCTAGTTCTCGGCATTGCAGTGCTGGGTTTAATTTACTCTGCGGCAAACCTCTATGTCCCCGACCCTGCGGTACAGATATCGGGTGCATCAAGTTCTTTAGTTCTTGATCAAACAACGGTTGATAAGGTGACTGAAGCTCTAGAGCAGGGTGGTATCGATTATTTCGGTGAAGAAGCCTCAAGCAAAAATGCATTGATTCGCTTGCGTAGCAAAGATGACCAGCTTCTCGCTAAAGATCTTATCAAGTCAGCCTTAGGGGATGACTATGTGGTTGCTCTTAACTTGGCACCCACAACTCCCTCTTGGTTAGATAAACTAGGCGCTAGTCCAATGAAGCTTGGTTTGGATTTGTCCGGTGGTGTTCACTTTCTCATGGAGGTTGATACCGGTGCCGTTATTCAATCCCGTCTGGAATCGATCGAGGGTTTATCTAAGACAGCGCTGCGAGAAGCTCGTTTGCGCTATAAGTCTCTTGTTATAAACCAAAACAATCAGCTACTTGTACATTTTGATACAGAAGAAGTTCGAGATGAGGCGGCTAGCCTATTGCGCAGAGAGTACCCGCAGTTTTTATTTCAAAGTTCAGATGAAGCTGATGAGTTTATCGTTACCGGTACGATGAATGAAAACGAGATAAAAGAAATAGAAGATTATGCGGTTAATCAAAACTTAACCACTCTACGTAACCGTGTTAATGAACTTGGCGTCTCTGAGCCCATTGTGCAGCGCCAAGGTCGCAACCGTATTGTCGTCGAGCTTCCCGGCGTTCAAGATACCGCGGAAGCTAAGCGCATTATTGGTAAAACAGCGAATTTGGAATTCCGTCTTGAGGCAAAACCTAATGCTTTGTTATCGAGTAAACAGCAGTTTGAGTTTCGCAGTGAAGATAGTTTTGGTCGAACCGCGTTTTTGGAACGACGAGTGGTTATCAATGGGGAAAGCGTTACGCGTGCTCAGGCCAGTTTCGATAGTGAAACCAGTCAGCCACAGGTCAATATTACGCTAAACAGTGAAGGTGGTGCAGCAATGTACCATGCAACGGTAAAAAATGTCGGCCGCAATTTGGGTGTTTTATTTATTGAATATAAGACACGCACACAAGATGCGAATGGTAATAAACTGGATAAACCCGTACAAATTGTTGAGAAAAAAATTATCAGCCTCGCCACCATCCAAAGCCCCCTCAATGCAGATTTTAGAATTACGGGTTTGGATAGTACTGCAGAGGCATCAGAGCTGGCTCTCTTATTAAGAGCAGGCGCTTTGGCCGCTCCCATGCAGTTTGTCCAAGAAAGTACAATCGGTCCTTCTTTAGGAGAAGAAAATATTGCCAAGGGCGTGTTTTCGGTAAAACTGGGTTTATTGTTAGTACTATTGTTTATGTTGGTTTACTACAAAGTGTTTGGTTTGGCCGCCAATATCGCACTGGCGGTTAACTTGGTTTTACTGGTGGCGGTCATGTCTCTGTTTGGGGCCACGCTTACCTTGCCAGGTATTGCGGGTATTGTCCTAACCGTGGGGATGGCGGTTGATGCGAATGTATTAATCTTCTCTCGAATAAAAGAGGAGTTAAAAAATGGTCTTACGCCTCAACAAGCCATTAATTCGGGTTTTGAGCGAGCCTTTACCACAATCTTAGATGCTAACCTGACCACCTTAATTGTTGCCGTTATTTTATATGGTATTGGCACGGGTTCAGTTAAGGGTTTTGCCATTACTTTAGCCATTGGTATTTTAACCTCCATGTTTACTGCTATTGTGGGAACGCGGGCCATTATTAATTTAATTTACGGTGGTCGTGCCGTGAAAAAGCTATCGATATAGGAGCACGACTTATGGGCGAAGCTAAACAAAATAATAGCACCAACCAAAATGTCATCGACTTTATGGGACAGCGTTTTGTCGCAATGATATTTTCCGTTGTCTTACTTGTGGGTTCGGTTATTTCTCTTGCCGTAAATGGTCTGCAATTTGGTCTCGATTTTACTGGTGGTTTACAAATAGAAGCGCAATTTTCCAAAGCACCTGAACTCGAAAAAGTAAGAGACTTATTGAACGACTCTGGTTTTAAAGATGCTGTTGTTGTTAACTTTGGTTCTGATAAGGACCTAAAAATTACCACACAACAAGATCGACAAGAGTTAGTTAAAGCGCAACTAGTAGCGCTTATACCCGAACTCTCACCAGAAAGTGTCACCACCAATAGTGTATTGGCTAAACAAGATGAGCGCCTTCCTGACGGCGGTTTTATTGCGCTTCTTAGTGGAAGTGTAGACAGTGAACGTATTGATCAGACCTTAAAAAATGCGGGTTTAACCAATTATCGATTAGAGTTGAAAGATGCATCGCTCTCCATTCTTTCTGGCGATGGTGTACAAATTCTAACGGAAAAATTATTAGTTAATCTTTTAGAAACGGCTACGGATAGCAAAGTTACTATTAAACGCACAGAGTTCGTCGGTCCACAAGTGGGGGATGAACTGAGAGATCAAGGCGGTATAGGCTTATTGTTTGCCTTGGCAGTTGTTATGGCCTATGTTGCTTTACGTTTTCAGTTTAAGTTTTCTGTTGGCGCCGTTGTAGCTCTGGCGCACGATGTGATTATTGTATTGGGTGTGTTCTCTGTTCTGAAGCTGGATTTTGATTTAACCGTATTGGCTGCAGTACTGGCTGTCATTGGTTATTCTCTTAACGATACCATTGTTGTTTCTGACCGTATTCGCGAAAACTTTCGCATTATTCGTAAAGGTTCATCCATTGATGTTATTAATGAATCTTTAACACAAACTCTCGGCCGGACCTTGGTTACATCGTTAACGACTTTATTGGTGTTGCTAGCATTGTTCTTTGTTGGCGGTGAGCTGATTCACTCGTTTTCGATTGCTTTGATCGTTGGTATTGTTATTGGTACCTACTCTTCCATTTATGTTGCTGCAAATGTTTTATTGCTTATGGATATTACAAAAGAAGATCTTATTGTGCCTGAAAAAGAAGGCGTAGAATTTGATGAGATGCCTTAGGTGAACTAGCATGTTACCTAAAAAACCAAGTAAAGAAGAAAATTATCAATATTTAGCGGGAATATTAAAAACTGCTAATGTCGATTCCCGTGAAAAAGCGCAAAACCACATAAAAGGCTTAAGAGACAAGGCGTTAAAGTTTTCGTTAATCCCTATTGCGATACTAGTTTTGGGTAAACTTATACTGCCCAAATTAATGCCAATATGGTTTATGTTAGGTTTATTTGGTCTCACATGGATATGGCTATCCACCTTCAGCACGATACAAATGATTAAGCGCTTCATTGAAAAAGAGTTTCAGCATAACTAAAACAGAGGGGTGTTTTGATGAGTAATTGGTTACCAGATACTGATACTCTCCATGAAAATCCTGAGCGTTTACAAGTGGCTCTATCCCGTTATCGCCGTTTGCTACATGGTGATGGTTATGCTTTTTGGGAATGGAATCTAGGCGATGAAACCTTCAAATGCGGTGGTAATTTTTGGAGAAAATTAGGCCATGATGAGCTTAATGAGTCCTTCACTTCTAACGAATTTATCCAAGAATATGTTCACCCCGATGATTTTGATTTTGTCTATAAATCCTTAATCGACCATCTGCGCGACAACACTACTGTTGCCATTGTTTTTCGTATTCGAAAAGTCGATGGAACCTATTGTTGGACTCAGGCTTCTGCGAGTTCGACACGCAATGAGTCTGGCCGTGTCACTTACATGACAGGTGTTATTTTTGATTTATCCCACCTTCGCGAAACGGAAAAAGCACTGCGTTTATCTGAGGCACGCCATGAGCGAGTTTTAGCTGCATCAAATGATGGTATTTGGGAGTGGTCAGCCACTGATGCTAATGAAGACCCAAAATTGGCCGGAAGACGTGGGATCTTTCACACATCCTACAGTTTTTGGCGACACCTTGGTTACAGTGAAGACGAAGTCGATTCTTTGCCAGAAAGTGAACGTCTTGCGGTATGGAAATCGCACATTCATCCTCATGACTTAGAGCGTATGCGCTTAAACTTTAAGCGTCACTTCGAGACGCGCGAGCCCCTCGACTTGGAATATCGCATGTTTGGCGAAAAAGGAAAAATGTTTTGGATAAGAACGCGCGGCAATAGTGTGTTTAATAATTATGGCCGCATGATTTTAATGTCTGGCATTAATATAGACATGACTCAAGTTAAAGAGTCTGAAGAACGTGTGCGTAAGGCTAAAGTTGATGCTGAGCGTGCTAACCGTTCTAAATCTAATTTTTTATCGAG
Organism: Cellvibrionaceae bacterium; assembly: GCA_050298695.1. Lineage (GTDB taxonomy): Bacteria > Pseudomonadota > Gammaproteobacteria > Pseudomonadales > Cellvibrionaceae > CANLBN01. The sequence continues at coordinate 13,571 of JBNKUQ010000061.1, read as the reverse complement.
CATGAGTCATGAACTGAGAACACCGCTTAATGCGATTTTAGGCTTCTCTCGATTACTAGCGACAGATAATCAGCTGGAAGTTATGCAAAGAGAAAATGCTGCCTATATTCACGATGCAGGGCAGCACTTACTACGATTGATTAATGATGTATTGGACTTGGCGCAAATTGAAGCGGGTAAATTATCGCTTTCTACAGAGCCAGTATTGCCGGCAAGATTAGTGGAAGAAAGTTTTAAATATTGCCAGAGCCTCGCAAAAGAAAGAAATGTTACTCTACATTTTAATGCGGATAATCTTCGCTCCCGCTTTATTTATGTTGATCAGGTGCGTTTGCGTCAGTGCCTGTTAAATCTTATTGGTAATGCGATTAAATACAATGTTAAAGGAGGGACTGTCGAGGTTGTATTTACTCAGCGTGATAGAGATTTAGAAATAGCCATTAATGATACTGGTCCGGGGATTCCCGAAGAAAAGAGAGCTTCCTTATTTGAAATGTTCAATCGTTTAGGGGCGGAACGCTCTTCAGTTGAAGGTAGTGGTTTGGGATTGGTGTTAACGAAGCAGCTAGTGACGGCCATGGGTGGAGAGCTAAGTTATTGCAATGAATATTCTCCAGGTGCATCATTTAAAATGCTGTTTCCTATTGCTGAAGGTACATCAGTGGCTGATACCATTCCGTTAAGGCAAGATGATAGTGGGCCAAAAAGTATTGACTTACATTTTTCGACCAAGAAAACGATATTTTACATAGAAGATAATGAGTCCAATATCCGTTTAATGGAATCACTGACGCGCCCTTGTGTTCAGCTATCCTTATCGTCACAAACCGATCCATTTTTAGGTCTTTATACGATACGCACCAACCCACCTGATATGGTGTTGTTGGATATAAATTTGCCGGGCATTAGCGGATACGATTTGCTAAAAGTATTAAAGCAGGACCCAACAACCCGTCATTTGCCTGTAGTGGCATTGTCGGCTAGCGCTATGGCAAAAGATGTTGAAAGAGGGCTTGATGAAGGCTTCGACGCTTATCTAACCAAACCACTCGATATTGATAAATTATCCGATGTGTTTAATCGTTTATTTTCGAATAATGCTGCGGCTTAATATGTAGAAGTCCCTTTAGTGGTTCCTACATTATTTCTTTTAAATGCTTTCCGGTAATCGATACTAAAGCCTTAAATACTTTAGGAGTGGCGCAAACGATATTGCCTGACACCATCATATCGTTGCCGCCTTTAAAGTCACTGACAAACCCCCCGGCTTCTTTAACTAACAATATGCCAGCGGCCATATCCCACGGCTGCAGTTTCATTTCCCAAAAACCATCGTAACGTCCCGCAGCAACATAGGCCAAATCAAGCGATGCTGCACCCATACGCCGGATGCCGGCGCTATTTTGTTCTAGTATTTCTTCCATGCTACTCAAGTAAGATTTTAGGTTAGGTAGCGTTTTTTCATTGAAGGGGATACCGGTAGCAATGAGGGAGCCGGCCAACCCGCTTTTGTTATTTACCCGAATACGTCTGCCGTTCAATGCGGCGCCTTTACCACGGCTTGCGGTAAATTCTTCTCTTTTTATAGGGTCGAGAATAACGGCATGTTCTAATTTACCCTTGAAAAGGCAGGCAATAGAAATGGCATAATGCGGAATACCATTAATGAAGTTAGTGGTTCCATCAATGGGGTCGATCAGCCATAAATAATCTGATTTACCTTCAGTTTTACCGCCTTCTTCCCCGTGAAAACTGTGATCTGGATAGGCCTTTTTCAGGTGGTATAAGATTTCTTTCTCGATCGCACGATCAACTTCAGTCACGTAATCGTTTTTGGACTTCTCTTCGATTTTGATTACGTCGTGATGTTGAATGGCTTTTTCTAAGACTTCAGCTCCCTTGCGGGCAGCACGTAGGGCCATTGTTAGCATGGGTTCCATATATTTAAACCTATTGATTCTTTAGGAGGCGCGCAGTATAGCGGAAATGATGGCGCTTAACAGCTGGCAGAATCCTAACAATGTGCGATAGATGGTTTTTTAACGTAGAATGCGCGCCTCCTACATTAAAGCCCGTGCAACGCAACAATTGGTAGTGATTTATATGACCTCAGATCAAGCTCTCCTCTCGGATGAATATCAGGCTCGTTTAAACAATGTTCGCATTGTCCTGGTTGACACTACCCACCCAGGTAACATTGGTGGTGTTGCCAGAGCTATGAAGAATATGGGACTTAGAGAACTTTATTTGGTTAGCCCGAAAGAATACCCCTCAGAGCGTGCTGAGTGGAGAGCCTCAAATGCACTCGATGTACTGGCAGTAGCCCATGTTGTTGATAGCCTTGACGAGGCCATTGCCGACTGCGGTTTGGTTGTGGGCACCAGTGCTCGAGAGCGCCGTATTCCATGGCCGCTTTTTACTCCAAGAGAATGTGCTGAGCGTTCTATTCTAGAAGCTAGTGAACACCCTGTTGCTATTGTCTTTGGGCGTGAAGATCGTGGTCTGACTAATGAAGAGCTGCATAAATGCCATTATCATGTCCATATTCCCTCCAACCCTGAATACAGTTCGCTTAACTTAGCCGCAGCGGTGCAAGTCTTGGTGTATGAGCTGAGAATGAGTTGTTTGACTTCTCAGCAGCAAGGCCAGCCTGTCCATTTTGATGATTGGGATATGCCTCCTGCAAAGTCAGCAGCATTGGAAAATTATTACGAACATCTCGAACAAACACTACAAAAGTTAAACTTTATTCAAGAGGGCAACCCCCGTCAGACAATGACGCGTCTGCGTCGGCTTTATAATCGCATACGTCTTGATGAAATGGAGCTGGCGATTATGCGAGGTATGTTAACGGCTGTTCAGAATTACATTTATCACACGGATAAAAAAATCGCTGTGCTTGAGGGGGATTCCAAGTCTAAGTAAGACCAAGTGAATTGCTAGGGCATATACTTGACTAAAATACTTGGTTATTGCACAATGCCGGGTACGAGTGATTTTATTCTTTATGTCTGAATTGTAATAAC
>JBNKUQ010000061.1:0-10535 GCA_050298695.1 Cellvibrionaceae bacterium | reverse complement strand
AGGTTTCTTATGCGCTTAACGACAAAAGGCCGCTATGCGGTAACAGCGATGCTTGATTTAGCGATTCACGCTGATAAAGGCCCAGTTAGCCTCGCCGATATCTCTCAGAGACAAGAAATTTCTTTATCCTACCTTGAGCAGCTTTTTTCAAAGTTGCGTAAATCAGAATTGGTGACTAGTATGCGTGGCCCTGGTGGGGGGTATCAATTGAGTCGCCCACTTGAGGCAGTCTTCATTGCCCAAATTATTGATGCCGTCAATGAATCGATTGATGCGACAAACTGCAATGGTAAAGGTAATTGTAACCAAGGTGAAATTTGCTTAACGCATCACCTCTGGGAAGATTTGAGTGATCAAATTCATAATTTTTTAAACAGCATTAGTTTGGCAGATTTAGTTGCTCGTAGAGATGTGCAGCAAGTTTCGCTGCGTCAATATCGACAGCGCGATAAACAAGGTGAGAATTCACATATTGCTAGCGATGCCATTTCTCCATCACACTTTTAATTTATACAAAGATATTTATTGATAAGGTATAGAACAGATGTCCTTAAATCTCCCTATTTATTTTGACTACTCAGCTACAACGCCGGTTGACCCTAGAGTCGCGGAAGTCATGATGAACTGTTTAACGATGGCGGGTAACTTTGGTAATCCGGCCTCGCGTTCACATGCTTATGGCTGGAAAGCGGAAGAAGCCGTGGAAACTGCTCGCCAACACGTTGCTGACCTAATTAATGCTGACCCTCGTGAGATTGTTTGGACAAGTGGAGCGACTGAATCGATTAATCTTGCGGTGAAAGGTGTTGCTCATTTCAATCACAAAAGAGGTAAGCATATTATTACCTCTAAAATCGAACACAAAGCAACATTGGATACCTGTCGTCAATTAGAGCGAGAAGGCTTTGAGGTTACTTATCTTGACCCTAATTCCGAGGGCCTTTTTGATCCACAACAAATTGCTGAGGCTATTCGCGAAGATACAACGGTTGTTTCTTTAATGCATGTGAATAATGAAATTGGCGTGATAAATGATATAGCTGCGATTGGAGACATTTGTCGTGAACGCAAAGTTTTCTTTCATGTCGACTGTGCTCAAAGTGCTAATAAGTTACCAATCGATGTTGAGACCCTGAAAGTTGATCTGCTGTCTTTTTCTGCTCATAAAGCCTATGGACCTAAAGGTGTCGGTGCTCTTTACGTTCGTCGTAAACCGCGTGTGCGTCTTGAAGCACAAATACATGGTGGCGGACATGAAAGAGGTATGCGCTCAGGCACTTTGCCGACGCACCAGATTGCTGGTATGGGTGAAGCATTCCGTTTAGCAAAATTAGAAATGGACAAAGATTGGGAGCATGCGGAAGCAATGCAAAAACGCTTTTTGGATGGTATTGCCGATATGGAAGAAGTGCACATCAACGGCTCTCTTGAGCAGCGTGTGCCACATAATATCAATGTTAGTTTTGCTTATGTGGAAGGTGAGTCATTAATTATGTCGCTTAAAGATCTTGCGGTATCTTCTGGCTCTGCTTGTACTTCCGCTAGTTTAGAACCGTCTTACGTGCTACGTGCATTGGGTTTAAACGATGAGTTAGCGCATAGCTCTCTACGTTTCAGCTTTGGGCGTTTTACTACGGAAGAAGAAATAGATTACGCGTTAAAACAAATCCATCACGCGGTTGATAAACTGCGGGAATTGTCTCCGTTATGGGATATGTACAAAGATGGTATTGATCTCAATACCATTGAATGGGCAGCACACTAATCATCAAGAATTTGTTGGAGAAAGAAAATGGCTTACAGCGAAAAAGTAATCGACCACTATGAAAATCCACGTAATGTGGGAAAACTAGATGATAAGTCAAGCAGTGTGGGTACAGGTATGGTCGGTGCCCCTGCTTGTGGCGATGTTATGCGTTTACAAATCCAAGTAAGTGAAGATGGCATTATCGAAGATGCAAAGTTTAAAACCTATGGCTGTGGTTCTGCCATTGCGTCAAGCTCACTGCTAACAGAATGGGTAAAAGGGAAATCGCTAGATGAGGCGGGCCAGATTAAAAATACACAAATAGCGGAAGAGCTTGCATTGCCTCCCGTAAAAATACATTGTTCCGTGTTGGCAGAAGATGCTATTAAAGCAGCAATAGAAGATTTACGTAAAAAACGTGCACAATAAACAGTCGGTTCTGAAAAGTGCACAACATAAGGGTTTTTGTTTTGACCCCTGAATGAAGTCCAGGATGGCTTTTCTCAGGGCTAACTAATATAGGTTTTTACTGAAATGGCAGTATTAATGACAGAGGCGGCAAAGCAACATATTGCTAAACAGATACAGAATCGTGGCAAAGGTATTGGTATCCGTGTTGGTGTAAAAACGGCAGGTTGCTCTGGTTTATCCTATGTACTGGAATTCGTAGATGAGCTAGCAGCAGAAGATATTGTTTATGATCAAGGGAGCTTTGGCCTTATTATTGATCCAAAAAGCTTGGTTTATCTAGATGGCACTGAATTGGATTTTGTAAAAGAAGGTTTGAACGAAGGTTTTCAGTTTAATAATCCGAATATGAAAAGTGAATGTGGTTGTGGGGAAAGTTTTCACGTTTAATTTTTATGCCATCGTCTTCCAGCTTCTGGGGGTGTTGGCTTCGCGCACTTGCCGCTTACGGGTAACCGCTCCTGCGTGATCAGTACCACCATTTAAATTTTGCGACCGAAAGCAGCGAGTTCATGATTGACTTAACTCAAAATTATTATGAATTGTTTGGTTTGCCCCAGAGTTTTTTGGTTGACCAAACAATATTGTCAGATAAATACCGCCAACTACAAAAACAGTTTCACCCTGATAAATTTGCTGGTAAAAGTGCTGCCGAGCAGCGTTTATCAGTGCAGTTTACTTCACTTTTAAATTCGGCGTATCAAACACTAAAATCCCCACTGCTTTCTGCTGAATACTTACTCGAACTTGCTAATCATCCCGTTAATAGTGATAGCTTAACTATTAGTGATGGAAGCTTTTTGTTTAAGCAAATGGAATGGCGTGAACAGCTTGCAGATTTATCCGAGAATATTAAATTGGGCAATGTGGATGCAGTCAATGCCAATGAACAGCTTGATACGCTGAACAAAGAAGTAGACGTTTTGCGAAAGGAATTAATTCAAGTATTTGATCAAAAATATCATGCTAGCAACTATGAAGAAGCGAAAGAAGCCGTTGCCAAATTACACTTTGTCGAAAAAATGTTGGTCAACATAGAACAACTTGAAGACGCATTGATTGACTGTTAGCACCAAACCAATACAAGGGTCCATTAAAAAAGGTAATACTATGGCATTACTACAGATTGCTGAACCGGGGCAATCGCCTGAACCTCATGCGAACAAGCGAGCCATTGGTATTGACTTGGGAACAACCAACTCGCTAGTGGCCACCGTGCGTAATGGTCAGGCAGAAACGTTGCCCGATATGGAGGGTAACGTGCTTTTACCTTCAGTGGTTCGCTATACCACCGAATCGAAAATTATCGGGCTTGAAGCCAAGTCTGCAGCAGCTTTTGATCCGATGAATACCCTGATATCGGTTAAACGTTTAATGGGAAAGAGTGGTGCTGAACTTAAAAATAGTGATCAGCAGTTTGCTTACGAGTTTGTTGAAACTGACTCAAGTGTTCCTAAGCTTCGTACAGTCGCAGGTGATAAAACGCCTATTGAAGTTTCGGCAGATATTCTTGGTGAGTTAGCTAAACGAGGTCGCGATACCCTTGGTGGCGAATTAGATGGGGTTGTGATTACTGTGCCCGCGTACTTTGATGATGCGCAGCGGCAGGCAACAAAAGACGCAGCTAAATTAGCGAATCTTAAGGTAATGCGTTTGTTGAACGAACCAACGGCGGCAGCAGTTGCTTACGGCTTGGATAAAAAAGATAGTGGCATTATTGCAGTCTACGATCTAGGCGGTGGTACCTTCGATATTTCCATTTTGCGTTTAAGCGAGGGTATCTTTGAAGTATTGGCCACGGGCGGTGATTCGGCATTGGGTGGTGATGATTTCGATTACGCAATAATGAATTACTTGTGTAAAGATTTGGCTCTCGATATCGAGCGCTCACCAGAACAAGAGCGGCGCTTGTTAAATCTTGCTTGTCATTTAAAAGAGCAGCTCACAGAGCAAGCAATAGCATCAGGTGAGTATATTTATAATGATGTCAAAAAAACAGTGAGCTTAACTCGCGAAAAATTTTCTGAATTAATTGATCCTCTGGTTGTTAAAACCTTATTGTCGTGTAAACGCAGTCTAAGAGACGCGGGAATTGATAAAGAAAGTGTCAGTGATATCGTGATGGTTGGTGGTTCAACTCGTAGTTTGGTAGTACGCGAACGCGTTGCCGAATTTTTTGCAAAGCCACCTTTGGTTGATATTGATCCCGATAAAGTGGTGGCTATTGGTGCTGCAATACAAGCTGATATTTTGGTGGGTAATAAACCTGATACCGATTTGCTTCTTCTAGATGTTGTTCCGTTGTCTCTTGGTTTGGAGACAATGGGTGGTTTGGTTGAGAAAATTATACATCGCAATACCACCATTCCTGCTGTAAAAGCGCAAGAGTTTACGACGTTTAAAGATGGGCAGACGGCGATGTCGATTCATGTTGTTCAGGGTGAGCGTGAACTAGTCAGTGATTGTCGTTCCCTCGCAAAATTCGAATTGCGGGGCATTCCGCCTATGGTGGCCGGGGCCGCACATATTCGTATTGTGTTTCAAGTCGATGCAGATGGTTTGTTGAGTGTTAGTGCGACGGAAACATCGACAGGTATCGCTGCAGATATTACTGTCAAACCTTCTTATGGTTTGAGTGATGATGAAGTGGCTAATATGCTAAAAGATTCATTTGCAAACGCAGAGGCAGACGTTGCTGTTCGTGCACTACGTGAACAGCAAGTCGAAGCTGAGCGCCTGATAGAAGCATTATCGGTAGCCTTATTAGAAAATGGTCGCGATTTACTTTCTGAAAATGAATTTTTAGAGCTAAGTGAAGCATTAGAGCAGCTAAAAAATATTCATAATGGAAGTGATGCGGATGCTATACGTAACGAAATTGATCGAGTGAGTCAGTTATCCGATATCTTTGCGTCGCGGCGTATGGATACGAATATTAAGAACGCGCTATCAGGACATCATTTAGAAGAATTTAATTACTTATCTTCCGACTCCAATGACGGATAACATCGAGGTTATTGAATGCCAAAAATTGTTTTTCTACCCCACGCAGAAATTTGTCCAGATGGTGCAGCCATTGATGTAGAGCCAGGAGAAAGCATTTGCCGGGCCGCATTAAAAAATGGTATTGATATTGAGCATGCTTGTGAAATGAGTTGCGCTTGTACAACTTGCCATGTCATCGTCCGCGAAGGTTATGATTCTCTCAATGAACCTGACGAGCTCGAAGATGATTATCTGGATAAAGCGTGGGGTTTGGAGCCGGATTCCCGTTTGAGCTGTCAAGCCATTGTGGGGGATGAAGATTTAGTAATCGAAATTCCCAAATACACCATTAATATGGTGTCTGAAAATCATTAGAGGAATATCATGGGATTATTGTGGACTGACATCAATGATATCGCGATAGGGCTTAGCGAAAGTAAAGTAGATATTGACCCTAGATATGTAAACTTTGTTGAGTTACGTCAGTGGGTGATGGAGCTTGATGGTTTTGAAGATGACCCGAACCGCTGTGGTGAAAAAATTCTAGAAGCAATACAAGCTGCCTGGATAGAAGAGTTAGAGTAAATGGTGGCCCTAGAAATTGCCTTCAAAAATTCTAATTTTTGGAAGTGCCCTTAAATCTAGAAACCGTTAAAGTAAGGGCCACAAATGGTATGAGTTTTTTGATAAGCCTTGTTTACTTTATCCGGCAAAACGATTGACGCGTAAGCCGCTAACCCCTGGTTTAATGCTCATAATTGTATCGGCATAACGTATTTTTTTGCGCTCTTGCGTAGGTTCGCTAAGTCCTGCAGTGACAAAATATAGTGTATCCAATTTTTCTCCGCCAAACGTACAATACTTAATTCCCGTTGCGGGGACTCGTATTTTTTCTACTCTGTCTCCATCAGGGTTATAGCGACTAATTACTCCAATACCTTGATGACACACCCATAGATAGTTTTCTTCGTCAATACAAAGACCGTGCGGTCGGCCTTCTGATTTTGATACTCGACAAAAAGTCTCTGTATGTTGAGGTTGCCCCGCTTCATTTAATGTGGTGACATAAATGTAACGATTGTCTCCACAGCTTTGATAGAGCTTTTTGCCATCTTTTGAAAAAGCAGGGGGAGCAGAACAGCGCCAATTTTCATTGGTTAAACGCTGCATGGTCATTTTAGGGGATAACTGATAGAGGTTACTTTGTTTGGTGACTGAGGGTTCATCCGGGCGAGTGAATGCCCAGTAATTCCCGTCATTGTCAGTAACGCCTGCAATCGTTTTGTAATTGGTTGCAAACGGTTCCGGTTTAGAGATGTAGGTTACTTTGCGCGTTTGCATATCATAAAAACCGATGCCATCGTCTAAGGTAGCGATGAAACCATTATCTATTCTGGGAGACAAGCTCAAAATGGGCGCATCTAACTCGCAATGAGTGATTTGTTGCGTAGGCTCGTGATATTGATAAAGACGTCGATGGGTATTATCGACCCAAAACAAAGAGCTTTGACTATCAATCCAAACGGGTTGCGCATTATCACTCCCCGTTAATGTGGTAATGCAATTAAATTGCGTCATAGGTGATGTTGTAAGTCATAATAATATTGATGGCAGATATCTCTTTTACGAAGCAAAACACTATTAGGACGTTATGCTTGCGAATTCATTTTATTGTTTTAGTTTTGTTTTTCCAAACTCGAAGGGGATTATATTGATAACGTTTACATTTGTCATTAGTGTAAAGCGATAGATATGCAATAAATACAAATTATTCTTTGTCTAACGCACGGGTTGAGCTGCGAATAATAATATTATGATCAAAGCTTTTAAGGTCTTCGTCGATGTTTTGGTTATCGATTAAGCGAAGGAGCAGGTCCATTGCTTGGGCTCCAATGTCATCCATCGGATTGTGTACCGTTGATAATGGCGGATCGCAAAGTTTTGAGAAGTAAGTATTGTTAAAGCCCATTATGGAAATATCCTCTGGTATGGTAAGGCCATACAACTTAATCCAGTGCATGAGTTCCATGGCCGTATCATCATCAGCACAGCAGAGTGCCGTAGGGCGAGGATTTGATTTCAGTATAATGTTTAATTTTTGTTGTAGATCGAGAGCCTGATCTTCCTGTTTGATGATGCGTATTTTTTGTTCTAGGCCCGCATTACGCATGGCGTTTAAGTAACCCGCTTGCTGCTGTTGAATACTTGTTGATGCATAATTTCTAGCGATAAAACCAATACATTCGTGTCGATTGCTGAGTAAATATTCGGTTGCCTCTTGAGACGCTTTGTAATAATCGACAGCTAAATAAGGCAGAATGCTATCAGAAGGCGCCATATGTGGTTCGCATGCCAATATGATTGGCATTGATTCGGAAGCCTTAGTATTGCCTGCTTCTTGCTGGTTGAGGCCGGTCAACACTACAAAACCATCTGCTTGTTTGCAACGAATCATATTTTCAAAATAATCTAAGGTGAGACTATTGTAATTGGATTGCTTTACCAGTAAGGAATAGCCAAACTCATTTGCTAGTCTATGCAGTTGTTTTGTTAATGGTTCGTACGCAGAAGCATTAATTTTAGGTACCACAGCGATAATTAACCCTGTTTTTCCGCGACGTAGATTCTGTGCGAGTGAATTGGGTGAATAATTGATCTTATCTATAGCACCTTGTACTTTCTCCTGGGTTTTTTTACTGACCTTTTCTGGATTATTAAAATAACGCGAGACGGTAGCAATGGATACGCCAGCAATGTTGGCTACTTTTTTTATCGACATCGTTGTAAATTAATGGTGTAACGGTTTTTGTTTAGAGTTTTTACTTTTCAGCGTAGATGATAGATAGGTTCTACAGAAATAAAGTAATCGTCCCCAGTTTTATCATTTCATTTGCTTTTCTTGCTCAACAAGGCCGTTAAGAATAATGAAATCATAGGAATTCATTTGCTTAAGCATGGTCAGTTTAGCACTGTACACCTTTTTAGCTTTTTTAGGCTTTATGTGCAATATAATTAACGTTGTTTTTGCTTTTTTGTCACTTAATCCAACGTATTTGTGTTTAAAAAACAGCTATATTACTTTTTGATATCTTTTTTGAAATAAACCAATTTTTTTTGCATAAAAGCGATGTTCTTTATACTGGACGGCTTATTACTATTTGGTTTTTCTGTAATTTGTTATTTTTAATTCGCTTAAATAGTGCTCTGCTATTGATGCCAAACATATAAATACTTACAATGGCGCCCGTTTTAAGTCTGGGTCCTTATTTGTTGAATATCGTCTTCCAAAGATGTATCGCGCCTGTCAAGCTGCTTTAGCACTTACTTGCCCTATGACTACCATTCATTTTTGTTTTTCAGGAGAAACTGTCGTGACAGTCGAAAGAACACTTTCTATTATCAAGCCCGATGCGGTTGCTAAAAATGTCATTGGAGAAATCATTGCTCGTTTTGAACAGGCTGGTCTGAAAATTGTGGCGGCCAAAATGTTGCATCTTAGCCGTGAACAAGCAGAAGGTTTCTATGCCGAGCACAAAGAAAGACCATTTTTCCCTGCCTTAGTTGAGTTCATGACATCGGGCCCGGTTGTTGTTCAAGTGCTAGAGGGTGAAGGTGCTGTGTTGAAAAATCGTGATTTGATGGGGGCGACTAATCCACAAGAAGCTGAAGCAGGAACTATTCGCGCTGATTTTGCGCAATCCATCGATGCTAATGCTGTGCATGGTTCAGACTCCACAGAATCGGCAGCAAGAGAGGTTAGCTACTTCTTCGATGCTAGCGAAATTTGCGCACGCTAATCGCTCCTATCTTGGCTTACCCCTTGAGTGATTATGGCTACTGAGTCATCCTCTTCCAGTACTGATTCAGTTGGTATCAATACTCAAAAAGCCCCCAGGCAAATAATCAATTTGCTCGGGTTGTCGCCTCAAGCTATGGCGGCTTTCTTTGAATCGATTGGCGAAAAGCCGTTTCGTGCAACTCAAGTCCTCAAGTGGATTCACCAAAATGGCGTCGATGACTTCGATGCCATGTCCAATCTTAGTAAAGCATTGCGCGAAAAGTTAAAGCGACACGCTGTTATCCAGGGACCAAATGTCATTAGGCAGTGGGACTCGGCAGATGGTACGCGTAAGTTTTTGTTCGAAGTCAGTGACCTTAACTCTTCTAGTGGGGATAAAAATGCCGTAGAAACGGTCTTCATTCCAGAGGGCGATAGAGGGACGCTTTGTGTTTCCTCGCAAGTAGGTTGCTCGCTTGATTGCAGTTTCTGTGCGACAGGCAAGCAGGGTTTTAATCGAGATCTTTCAGCGGCAGAAATTATCGGTCAGGTTTGGGTTGCCGCAAAATCATTTGGTCAGCTGACGCCTAAAGGGCCTAGAGCTGTGACCAATGTGGTCATGATGGGGATGGGTGAGCCCCTGATGAATTTTGATAATGTCGTTGATGCAATGACATTGATGATGGATGATAATGCTTATGGTCTATCTAAACGCAGGGTTACCTTGAGTACAGCTGGTGTGGTTCCTGCGTTAGACCGTTTGGGAGCGGTAACCGATGTGTCGCTTGCGGTGTCTCTACACGCTCCGAATGATGAGCTTCGCAATAAGCTTGTTCCCATCAATAAAAAATACCCTATTGCAATGCTGCTTGATTCGGCCAAGCGTTATATCGAAGGTTTGCCTGATAATCGCCGCAAGATAACCATTGAATACACCTTAATTGATCAGGTTAATGATCGTCCCCAGCATGCACATGAGCTCGCTGAGCTTTTACAAGGTATTCCCGTTAAAATTAACCTGATTCCCTTCAATCCTTTCGGTTTAGTTGACTACAAACGCGTAAGTAATAATGCGCTCCGCCGATTTCAAGATATTTTGATAAAGGCTGGTCATACAACAACTATTCGCACCACTCGTGGTGACGATATCGATGCAGCTTGTGGTCAGTTGTCCGGTGAAGTGAATGATCGCACTCGTCGTAGTGCTCGATATCGCCAGTCTCAGGAAGAGAAAGCCCCATTAGATATTGTCAAAATAGTGCCTCGAACTTAATCATTTGATAGAGTACACATTTCTGGTGCTGAGAACTGGTGTTTTGCTTGAGTGTTAAGCCATAATGCCTGTTCGTTTCCATAAGTTAATGACAAATAATGGTCTACACTATAGGCCAAGTATAAATAATAGTAATAGTTGTATTGGTCATGCTAAAAATAGCCGTGCTAATAAACAACTGAACAATAAACAAAAACAAACAAATTTTTATATTTTTTTTTTGAATAATATGTGCAAAAAAAAACAAAAATAAAAAATATTAAAAACACAAAAACAAAATCAAT
>JBNKUQ010000060.1:0-18710 GCA_050298695.1 Cellvibrionaceae bacterium | reverse complement strand
CCCCCGTTTATGTTACAGAGCCAGTAAAAATGGTGGGTCGTGCTGGATTCGAACCAGCGACCAATTGGTTAAAAGCCAACTGCTCTACCAACTGAGCTAACGACCCTAAACTTGTTTTCGTTCGTGCTCAAAGAGGCGCACATATTAATGATTCGGCTGAAAAACTCAAGCACTTTTTTACTATTTTTCTCAATAAAACAATCACTTGACAAATCATTTCTTATTAAAGGTATTTTGTTGGATCAACTATGCCAGCATCGTTAAAGCCTTGGCGCCTCAGGAAGCAACTATCACAAATTCCACAAGCCCTCCCTTGGCTGTCAGCTTGATAACAAGATAATGTCATCGAGTAGTCTACACCTAGCTCACTCCCCAGTTTGATGATATCCGCTTTTGATAAATGAATAAGTGGAGTTTGTATTTTTAAGGCACTCCCCTCTACTCCGCTACGAGTGGCCAAATTGGCCATTTTTTCATAGGCAGCAATATATTCAGGACGGCAATCTGGGTATCCAGAGTAATCCACCGCATTGACCCCAATAAAAATATCATTAGCCTCGAGCACTTCTGCCCAGCCTAACGCTATGGATAAAAATACGGTATTGCGGGCTGGAACATAGGTTACTGGTATCCCTTCCCCGCCATGCTCAGGGACATCGATTGCATTATCCGTTAACGCCGAACCACCAATAGTACGTAAGTCCAACACAACGGTTTTATGCTGAGCAACTTCCATAAGCGCTGATATACGGGTAGCCGCCTCCAGCTCAACGCGATGTCTCTGTCCATAATCAAAGCTTAAGGTATAACACTCAAATCCCTCGGAGATTGCCTGGGCCAAGACGGTCGTAGAATCAAGACCACCTGATACGAGAACAACCGCTTTAGGCTTCTGACTCATAAATTAGACTCCTGGTTTATCGCCCCACAAGGCTTTATGTAGTTGTGTTTGCAGGCGTACAGGTAACCGATCTTCGATAATCCACTCTGCCAACTGCAACGCAGACAATTGTTCGTAAGAAGGGGAGAAGAAAATATGCCCCACCCTCTCTGCAAGACGATATTCATCGACTTTAAATGCGGCCCATTCATAGTCCTGGCGATCGCATATCACAAATTTGATCTGGTCATGTTTGCTGAGTAAGGGAATATTATTATAGTCATTACGCGAGACCTCTTTGGAGGCAGGCGTTTTTAGATCCATCACCTTCACTACCCGAGAATCAACATCCATCAAGGACATGGCGCCACTAGTCTCCAGAGAAACATGAAATCCTTTATCACATAAGGCCGCTAACAAAGACAAACAATCTAGCTGAGCCAGAGGTTCACCCCCAGTTACACAAACGTGGCGAACACCATAGCTCAACACTTGCTCAACAATGTCATCAATGGCCCTTTTCTCGCCACCATGAAAAGCATAGGCCGAATCACAATACTGGCAGCGTAAGGGACATCCGGTTAACCTAACAAAGACCGTAGGATAACCCACACTCTCCGCCTCTCCTTGTATTGATAAGAATATTTCTGTAATTCTAAGGGAAGGCAGTGACATGAGGGGAAACATCTGAGGTTGTGGAGCACAGGTTACATACTGTTAACCTGCACTCTAATTTACGCTTTATTTATATCTATTCGCTAAGAAAGCTTTGGCTAAACGCGAGGCGTCACTGTTGCCTGAAGAAACTTCTTCGAGTAAGGCTTTAGCTTCTGATTTTTTTCCTTGGTCATAGTAAATAGTCGCCAGCTTGTACTTAGCATCGGGGACTTTTTGATGATCAGGATAATTTTCAATTAAAGCTAAAAAAGATTGTTCAGCAGCTTTCTTCTTGCTATCCGTTAAAAATATTTGCCCTTGCCAATAGTGGACATTGGGAACATAGGTTCCAGAAGGATAATCAGACAAATATTGATTAAAACTAGTTTGAGCACCGGTAAAATCTTGCTTACTCAATAATTGGTCTATCGCTTTGCGATAAAGTGCTTTTTCTTCCTCATCATTTTTTTTGGCTGAAGCTGTCGGCAATACCGGATTAGATAAGGATGAAATACCACTGGTATCTGGGCGTGATGATGTACTATCACTGTTAGCGGATGAATCTTGAGATTTTGATAACTCGCTAATGCGCTTATCCAAATCCAGGTAATCATCTAGGCGTTGTTGCTTTAAACGCTTAATCTCAAAAGATTGCTCTTCGACCAAGCCTCTTAGTTCCAGTATCTCTTGCTGCAACTGCTGGATTTGATTGATAACACTGTAATCAACTGTTGGTTGCTGCACTGCGCCTGGGACAGCCACTGCACTTGGGGAAGAGGCAGATATTGGGGACGAATCCCGTACATTCGCTTGAGCACTGGCGTCAAGACAAATGAGCGATAAAAAAAACACCGCAACCAGTTTGGTTACGATGTTTTTTCTAAGGGCTGATATAGCCATTTTCGTGTATTGCATTAGCATCTACTATCTATAAGGGCTTACTTAAGTTCAACGCGACGGTTTAAAGACCAAGCTGACTCAGTGCTACCACTGTCTGCAGGACGCTCTTCACCATAGCTGATAACTTCAACAGGTGAAGTTACACCTTGCAACAATAAGAAGTCACGAACAGCAATAGCACGTCGCTCACCAAGGGCCATATTGTATTCACGAGTACCGCGCTCATCTGCATGACCTTCTAAACGAATACTGCGAGGACTAGACTTTAAACGATCCGCATGAGACGTTAGTAAAGCACGAGTTTCAGGGCTTAAAGTAGCTTGGTCGAAGTCAAAGTAAAAGATAGTGCCTAAAGTTACTGTAGACTCAACAGGAGTAGTGGTAGTAGGCTCAGACACTACGGTAGGTTCTGTGCTTTGAGGTGGTGTACTAGATGTATCTGAACTGCTAGCACAACCTGTTACAAAAATGGCTGTAACAATGAGGGCTAACCCTAATTTAATGGACTTGCTTAACATATTGGTCTCCAATGAATATAAATAAACGTTTTTGTTAGTTATTAAATCACCTTAGGTCTATATTGCGTCGCAATAATAGCATACTAAAATCGATTCGCTCCAGTTCCGCCGCTCCCTACTCCTTTTAGATTTCATTACTATTGCTGACGCCCCATTCGCAGCTTTGAAAAAAGTAACGAAAATACTGCTATCTAGATAAATAAGGAGACCAAGCGGGCTCCCTTACATCGCCAGATTTCGCCGGCAACTTATAACGCACGCTGGAATCCATGGACACGCCCCCCAAAATACCCCTGCCGCCATCTTTTGTCGCATATAGCAAGGTGGCACCGTTAGGAGCAATCGTAGGCGATTCATCTAGATTTGTTCGAGTCAATACTTTCACACGGTTCGTTTGTAGGTCTTGAACCGCGATATGAAACACACCATCATTCTGGTGAACCATCACCATACTTTTACCATCAGGGGTAATTTGTGGCTTAGCATTGTAGTCACCGACAAAGGTTAACCGCTCTGCACGTCCGTTGGGAAGTCTTATTTGATAAATTTGTGGTTTACCTCCTCGATTTGAGGTAAAGATCACAGCATTACCGTCTTTAGACCAAGTTGGCTCGGTATCAATGGCGAAGTGATTAGTAATTCTAGTAAAGCGTTTAGTGGCAAGATCAACAGTATAAATTTCTGGATTACCATCTTTTGAAAGCACGAGAGCCAATTTTCGCCCATCAGGAGACCAAGCTGGCGCACCATTAAGTCCCTGGAAATTAGTGACTTGTGTGCGCTGACCCGTAGCCAAATTTTGAACAAATATAGCAGCGCGGCGCGTTTCAAAAGAAACATAAGCGACAGATTGCCCATCGGGGGACCAGGCAGGCGATAACAATGGTTCTGTTGATCTCAATAATACTTGTGGGCGGGCACCGTCCATATCAGCTCGAACTAATCGATATTGCTTCTGTGGTGTTTGCTCAACATAAATAATATCGGTAGAAAATGCACCGCGAATACCGGTAATCGACTCATAGACTTTATCACTGATAAAGTGAGCCATATCGCGCAAACCACTCGACGGCACATCAACTCTCACATTGCTGAGAATAAGACGCTGACTGACCACATCATAAAGTGAGAAATTCGCCCCAAAGCCGCCTTGTGTTGCCTCAACTTCACCAATCACTAAATATTCACTGCCCAATAAGCGCCAATCGCGGAATACAACATCCGATTGACGTGTAGGAAAGGAAAGCATATCTGTTGAAGCAATGGTATTAAACTGTCCGCTGCGACTAAGGTCTGCGGAGACAATATCAGATACTTTTTCGGGTAAGGCCGCTGCTCCGCGGTAACCAAAAGGTGCTATCGCAATAACCGTTGGATTATCGACACCCTCTACAATGGGAATAACCAACTCTGCACGAGCATAAATGCTCAAAGTCAATAATACGGATACACACACATATTGAATATAACGATTCACTGTCTTAGGTCCTGTGGTTGAAAAAGTAATTTAAATTTACGAAACTCTCGTTCAAAAAGTCGTGAGGGCATGGATTTTAGTTCTTCAAATTGCCCTACGCGTTTAACCGCTTGTATAGCCGAGCGATCAAACGCAGAATTGCCACTACTCTTAGTAACGACAACATCAATGACTTCGCCTGTCGGAACCAACTGTATAGTTAGCTCAGTCTTCATTCCATTTCTTGCAGATGGAGGGCGACTCCAACTCTGTTCAACTCTCTGTCTTATCACGTTGGCATAAGATTGTGACAGCTGCTGATCATCTTCCGCCTGTTGCACTTGCTTTTCTGCTTCCAGCTCTGCCTGCAGTTGCTCTTTCTGTTTACGCTCCCGCTCTTTTCTTTCTTTCTCTTTTTTCTCTTGTTCTTTTTTACGTTTCTCTTTTTCCCGTTGCTGGGCGAGCTTTTTTTCTTCTTCCTGTTTTTGCTTCTCACGTTTCAGTTTTTCTTGTTTTTCCTTTTCTTCCTTTTCCTTTTTCGCTTTATCAAGAGCAATTTGTTTTTGTTTTGCTAATTGTTCTTGTTTGCGTTGTTTTTCAATTTCTATTTTTTGAAGATCTGGCTCCGGTTGAGGAGGCTCAGGTTTAACTTCTGGCTTTGGCTTCGGCGCACTTTGCTTGCCTTGGGCCTTCATATCGAGCAAGGTCGCCTTTATATAGCTAGGTGGTTTTGGTGATTCAGGCTTAGTGTGATGCCAACCTTTCATTACCAAAAAAATAAGCACCCCATGCAAGATAAGGCTTACTAATGTTGCGGGCAAATAAGACATAGCTTTTCTCGTTAGCCCGGCGGCTCAGTAACCAAGCCTACCGACTCTGCACCCGCTTGTTGTAATAACGCCATCAACGCAACCACATTGCCATAAGGCACTTTGGTGTCACCCCATACCAAGACCGGTGTCTTTGGCTGGAGTTTTAATACTTTAGCAACTTGCTCCTTAATTTCGGAAAGTGGCTTAGGCGACTCTTCATCTTTACCTAGCTTAATGTAGTAAGACCCATCGGCTTTAATAGAAACAACCAAGGGCTCTTTATCTTGTTCATCAATGGGAGCAGAGATGGTCTGCGGTAATTCAACTTTGACTCCCTGCGTCAATAACGGAGCTGTCACCATAAAAATGATGAGCAGCACTAACATAACGTCGATATAAGGCACGACGTTAATCTCAGCCATTGGCTTTTTTTTAGCTTTTTTACTTGATGACATACAAATTCAAAATATAAATTGAGACAATGTCACTCATTAACGGTGCAATTGACGTTGCAAGATAGCAGTCAATTCCTCAGCAAATGTTTCATAATTCCCAACTAATGATTCAGCGCGAGCAGAAAACCGGTTATAAGCTAACACGGCGGGAATTGCGGCAAACAACCCCATGGCAGTAGCGATAAGGGCTTCGGAAATACCAGGAGCGACTGTTGCTAGAGAGGCTTGGCCTTCGGCCGCCAAACCACGGAATGAATTCATAATTCCCCACACTGTGCCAAACAATCCAATGTAAGGGCTTACCGATGCCACACTAGCCAAAAAAGGCAAGTTGGCTTCAAGCTCGTCTTCTTCTCTGGCTAAGGCAACTCGCATTGCACGCTGAGTAGCCACCATAATCGTTTCAGGATCAATTTTCTCCTGTTGACGCAAGCGCGAAAATTCTTTGAAACCTGCACGGAAAATAGTTTCGATACCACTTGTATTCCCACTACTCGCGTTATCATTTCCCTGGCGGTAAAGTTGTGTTAAGTCCACACCCGACCAAAACGTTTTTTCGAATTTATTAAATTGTGCTTTAGCTCGACGCTGGTAAGCACCTCGCTTTAATATCATTACCCAAGACACGACAGATGCCAATAAGAGCAATATCATCACTATTTGAACAACAAAACCAGCCTCTGAGACAAGTGACCATATCGACAGTGTTTGTGGTTCTGTAATCAATTCTTCAGGGTTCATAAAGTTACTTTGACCTTACTGACTTAAACTTAGAGTTGGGAGAAACACTAGTAAAGCGTCTTTGTTTTCACGTTTAGCTAATATGATTGGCGACGTAGTTTACTGACGTAAGCACGACAATGCCATGATGCCAGTCATATTTCTCACCATTCTACGTAAAATTTATGTAAATTGACTGTGGAGTACGGATTATTTATTTCATCTCTACTTTTATAGAGACCTTGAATTTACAAAAAGATCAAAAAATAAACAGAATTGATGGCTATAAATTGGGAAAACTTTTTCAAGGTTAACTAATTAGTTTTGCTGATACTGGATAAGCGCTTCTCGTATCGCGGTCGGTAAGGCCACAGGTTTCATAACACCATTTTGCTTACTAACACAGGCCACTTTAACCACCGCTTTACACAGCACTCTGTCCCCTAACCTGACTTCTTGGTCAAAAACCACATAGGATTTTGCAATTTTTTGTGGAGATACCGTTGCAACAATATCGTCATCAAGTTTTGCAGGCAGTAGATAATCCACTTGGGCGCTGCGCACAACCAAGAGTAAATTATCATCTAATACCGCTGCCTTACCATAGCCCAGTGAACGTAATAACTCCGTGCGGCTGCGCTCTATATATTTTAGATAGTTAACGTAATAGACAATGCCACCTGCATCGGTATCCTCTATGTAAACACGCAATGGCAAGCTAAATTCCTTGATTTGAGAAAGGCCTTGAGAAGAGTTTTGAGAAAGACTCATGTATTTCACTTAATTGAGATGAGAGGGAGGTGCTAATTCAAAATGATCATAGGCGAGCTGTGTGACCATACGGCCACGAGGGGTTCGCGTAATATATCCTTGCTGTATAAGAAAGGGTTCGAGAACATCTTCAATGGTATCTCGTTCTTCACTAATTGCCGCGGCTAAACTATCAATACCTACTGGCCCACCAGCAAACTTTTCGATCATGGTGAGCAATAGTTTTCGATCCATATGGTCAAAACCACGATTATCGACATTCAACATATTTAATGCATAGTCTGCAATATCGAGAGAAATACAGCCATCACCTTTTACTTCAGCGTAGTCTCGAACACGCCTAAGCAAACGATTAGCAATACGCGGCGTTCCCCTAGAACGCTTGGCAATTTCGGCTGCACCTGTTTCTTCGATACTGACACCAAGCAACTTTGAAGAACGACTAACAATATGTGTTAAATCTTGGACATTATAAAACTCAAGATGCTGAACAATACCAAAGCGATCACGCAGTGGTGATGTCAGCAAACCTGCACGGGTAGTCGCACCGACTAAGGTAAATGGCGGTAAATCCAATTTAATTGAGCGTGCAGCGGGACCCTCTCCTATCATGATATCCAGTTGATAATCTTCCATCGCAGGATAAAGCACCTCTTCAACCATGGGTGATAAACGATGGATTTCATCAATAAACAAGACATCACCTGGTTGCAGATTAGTCATTAACGCGGCAAGATCTCCGGCCTTTTCTAATACGGGGCCTGAAGTTGTAGTAATTTCCACCCCCATTTCGGAGGCAATGATATTAGCCAACGTTGTTTTTCCCAAACCAGGCGGCCCAAAAATCAAACTATGGTCCAGGGGCTCATTGCGTTTTTGCGCAGCACGAATAAAGATATCCATTTGCTCTCGCACTTGTGGTTGACCAATATAATCCGCCAAACGTTTGGGCCGGATAGCACGGTCCTGTTTTTCTTCTTGAGGTTGCGCCACTGAACTAATAATACGCTCAGACTGCAAATTATCTTTGGTTATCATTCAGTTTTAGCTCGCCAAACTTTTCAAGGCTAAACGAATTAGCTCTTCACTATTATCAATTTCACTATTTTTTTGAACACTGGCAATCACTTTAGCCGCATCGCTTGGTTTATACCCCAGTGCAATTAGCGCACTTTCTGCATCAGCCGTTATCATTGAAGATGGCACTGAATTAATAGCCACGTCACTTGATGCCTCGACGCCAGCGATGCTCCAATCAGCTAATTTATCTTTTACTTCTATAATCAAGCGTTCCGCTGTTTTTTTACCCACACCAGGAACCTTAACCAAGGCAGATGCATTATCCGACATAACACAATGAACAAACTCATTGACTGGCATACCAGATAATATTGCCAAGGCCATTTTAGGGCCGACGCCATTCACTTTAACTAAGGTCCGAAACAATCTTCGCTCATCTAAGGTATAGAATGCAAAAAGCTGGTGAGCGTTTTCAGATATAGATAAATGTGTATGTAAAACCAATGGCTCCCCTATCGCCGGCATTGGATAAAAGCTCGTCATAGGTGCCTGAGCCTCATAGCCAACACCACCTACGTCAATCAATAAATAGGGAGGCTGTTTTTCCAATAAAATTCCACTGAGTCTACCTATCATACATACGTGTCTCTTAGTTTATCTCTGCTGGCATAGTTGTTGTGAAGTATAGTTACGGAGTTAAACCATGCGACCACGGCGAAAGTGTTTGGCCTGAGCAATATTCACCAGATGCTGGTAACTATTTGCATGGCAAATTGCCACCGCCAATGCATCGGCTGCATCCTCTTGTGGCATCGCGGAAAGGCATAATAACTGTTTAACCATATGCTGTACCTGAAATTTATCTGCCGCCCCAGTTCCCACGACTGACTGTTTAATTTTTTTTGCTTCATATTCCGCAACAGGCAGATCACAGCTGGTAGCCGCCACAATAGCAGCCCCCCTAGCCTGTCCTAGCTTGAGGGCTGAACCTGCACTTTTTGCCATAAAGACGCTCTCTATCGCCATTTGTTGTGGACAATACTCATCGATAATTTCACACAAACTGGCAAAAATGATCTGCAAGCGCTCAGGCAAACTAATATCAGGCAAACGAATAACCCCACTGCCTACATATTCATGGCGATTAGAGCAAAAATTGATAATACCAAAGCCCGTTTTACGTGAGCCAGGGTCGATACCCAAAATCAAAGTCACTGTTTTTATATCCAGTATTTTTGTCTTAGTATCCTAGCATCTGTTTATTAGGTCAAGCCTTTTGCCTGATTTACCTTGAGCCAGAGCTAATTTATAAGTTACACGGCTAAGACACTTCAGCATATACTCGTATTATGTTTTGAAGTGAGCACCAGCGTTGAAAAATTACCGCTATATTTTACTACCAGGAATGGACGGCAGCGGGCTGCTATTTGAGCCCCTGTTAAAATACTTGCCTGACAATTTGTCAGTGGATGTTATCCCCCTGTCTTCAACGGGCATCCAAGCTATAGATGCTGAAGCCAAGCGAATTGCCAGCACCTTAAATAGTCAACCAAGAGTAGATAATCAACCGATAGTGCTAATTGCTGAATCCTATTCAGGAAGTATCGCCTATGAACTTTGCCAGCAGCCGGGATTAAACATTACTCATGTTATTTTCATTGCTAGCTTTATTAGTCGTCCATCCTTTCTCTGTAAATTCGCACCACTGTTACCTTTGCAGTTAATCAAGAGAAAAGTGATACCTAATTTTTTACTAAGATACTTAATATTTACAGGGACTAAAGTGAATAAAGTAGAAAGTTCTAAGATTTTAAAGCTGTTTTATCAGTCTATTCGCAGCGTGGATAACAAGGTTCTTAAACAGCGTTTAGTTAATATCGCCAACATGGAAGTGCCCGGCAGCCGTACCCATATCACTGCAAGCTACCTGCGACCAACTCGAGATGTCTTTGTTAAAAAACAAGCTATCAGTATTCTTCAAACCGTTTTTAAGACAGTAGATATCATTAAAATTCGAGGTGGGCATTTTATTGCGCAATCAAATCCACATGAATGTGCGAAAGCAATAGAGTTTCTTATGAAAAAGCGGTAATTCAAGGACAATCAATACGCTGCAACTAATCCATCAATTCTCTTCTCTGTCCCACCACACAACACTCCCGTTTCCGGGTTGCGAATAATAATTTGACCACGCCCATAAATGGTAGAGTCTGAGGCAAGCTCCAAATCGTGCCCTCTACTTTTTAGTTCCTCAATAACAGCAGGATCTAGGTCGCACTCCACACCAATTTTTCCATCACCAAACCACTGCCAGCGAGGTGCATCTAGTGCGGCTTGGGGGTTCATAGCAAAATCGATCATATTGCTCAGCACTTGCAACTGACCTTGTGGCTGCATATAAGCGCCCATAACACCAAAAGGACCAACAGCAAGATTCTCTTTAGTGATAAAACCTGGAATGATGGTATGAAATGTTTTTTTACCTGGCTGCAAATAATTAGGGTGTTGTGGATCGAGAGAAAAATCAGCACCACGATTCTGCAGACTAATTCCTGTTCCCGGAACCACGACTCCCGAGCCAAAACCATGAAAATTACTTTGAATATAAGACACCATATTGCCGTCGCTATCCGCTGTCGCCAGATAGACAGTACCGCCTTTACTAGGATGCCCAACCGTAGGCTTTGATGCATTCACAGTAATTTGCGCCCGGCGACTGGCAGCGTAAGATTCCGCTAATAACTGTTCAACGGTATACGGCATGAGATCCGCCTGCGTAATAAAGGCCTTGCCATCCGTATAGGCTAATTTCATGGCTTCTATTTGTTTGTGCAGTGTCGCGGCTGAGTCTCGTTCGCCAAATTCGTAACCCTTGAGAATATTCAGTGCCATTAGCACCACTAAACCCTGGCCATTAGGAGGGATTTGCCAAATATCATAACCTCGATAATTGATATTAATGGGCTCGACCCATTCTGGCTGATAACGTGACAAATCTTCTTTGCGAATTAAACCTCCTGTCTGCTGTGCGAAAGCATCTATTTTTTGTGCTAACTCACCGTGATAGAAACTATCGGCATAAGTATCCGCAATACTTTGTAAGGACTCAGCATGTCCTTGAGAAAGAAACATATCACCAGGCTTAGGAGCATGACCGTCGACTGTAAATGTATCAAACCAACTTTGTTTAATTGAGGCATCGGTTAGCACACGCCCCATCATGTTAGTTTCTCTATTCCACAAATAACTAATGGTCGGAGATACCGGAAAACCGTTTTGCGCAAGTTCAATAGCAGGTGCCAAGAGTTCAGTAAAAGATAATTTTCCCCAGCGTTTGTGTAAACTTGACCAAGCAGAAGGTATACCGGGTACAGTCACTGGCAACCAACCGTGTACTGGTATTTTTTCTGTGTGCCCTCTCTCTGCAAGAGCTTCTGGCGTTAGAGCCTTGGGAGCAAATGAGCTAGCATTTAATCCATGTAACTTATTTTTCATCCAGACAATGGCGAAGGCATCACCACCAATACCGCAACCGGTTGGTTCAACAACCGTTAGAGCAGCAGCGGTCGCTATCGCGGCATCTACCGCATTACCACCCGCTTTTAATATGGACAAACCCACTTGGGCCGCCAAGGGTTGTGAGGTAGCTACCATACCATTTGCGGCATAAGTCGCGGTACGACGCGATGCATAGGGATAAACAGATGGATCAAACTTTATCATCGAGATACCTTTTCCAGTATTGACCGTACAATTAAGCCGCTTTTCCTCACCCAAATAAACTCAACGTTATAAAAACGAAAAAGCGCTGCTATTGAACAGTGCTTCTTTTTACGAAGGTTTTACTATTGTGAACTTATCCAATACACACAGGTTGTCACAAAAATAGCACAAAGGATGACAGCGGCAATAGCATCTGCTTTAGCATCGCCGGTCTCTCGCTTGTATATCGTCATAATGCTATTTTTTACATCTCCCCAACTAGCATTGTCGTCGAGCTGATTTAATACATTTTCTGCTGCTTGCTTGGCACTCATATTTTCACCTTATTATTGATTATTGTACAAATACGTCTCAGTTGAAGTCTATCTACACAGAGCTATACCCATTGGATTTCAATTTCTGGGTAGGCGGTAAATGCGCGAAGCCTCAGGAGCATAGACTCACTATGTGACTGGGGTGAGCGCGCGCAGCCAACAACCCCAGAAGTTGAAAGGCGCTGGGTATATAGGCAGTTGCGGCATAGTATATAAAGTAATGTTTAAAGCTGTCTATTTTTAGGCACCTTTAATCTCATTCAAACGATTTATTCACTCACGGACTAATTTGATGTGGAATTGCAGATGATACAGCTCAACTGTTGGAAATGGAGGTAAAGAATGAATAATATCGTTCGCAAGGTCGAGGTATTTTTTTCAAAAAAATCAGTAATTAGTCGGCCCTGAAAAATGCACAACATATTTAGAAAATAATATCGCTAGATTGGCGGTTTATTTCAATCAAAAAACCAGTGCTAAAGGCATTTTTCTGATCGACGCGCTGTTCATTGAAAGCCCTCACTACATATCACCTTTTAGAAGTGGCTATAGTGAGGGAGACTATAAATAGAAATTCAATTAGTCCGATTTAACTTGCGCTTTTTCAGCGAGTTTAATATTCAGTTCACGTAGCTGCTTACGGTCAACGACTCCTGGTGCGTCTGTCATAACACAAGCCGCTGTCTGGGTTTTAGGGAAAGCGATAACATCACGTATAGAATCGCTACCTGTCATCAACATAATTAAACGGTCTAAACCAAACGCCAAACCGCCATGTGGTGGTGCACCATATTGCAAGGCATCCAATAAAAAGCCAAACTTTTCGCGTTGTTCTTCATGGCTAATATTCAAGACTTTAAAGACCGTCTGCTGCATTTTCTGGTCATGTATACGCACAGATCCACCACCCAACTCTGTACCATTTAATACCATATCGTAAGCAATGGATAATGCTTCACCAGGGTTAGCTTCAAGCTCTTCTGGCGAACAAGACGGCGCGGTAAATGGATGATGCAAGGGAGTCCAACCGTCATCCGTCTCTTCAAACATAGGGAAATCGACGACCCATAATGGTGCCCATTCTTTGGTGTATAAGTTCAAATCTTCGCCTAACTTACAACGCAATGCGCCCAAAGATTCTGAAACGATGGTAGCTTTATCGGCACCAAAGAAAATCAGATCACCATTCTCAGCGCCCACACGCGCTAATATGGCTTCGCGAACATCATTCGGCAAGAACTTAACAATGGGTGATTGCAAACCATTTTCTAAATCAGATTTATCATTGACTTTGATATAAGCCAAACCTTTGGCACCATAAATTCCCACAAATTTCGTGTAATCATCAATTTGCTTGCGCGTGAGTTTTTCATTGCCGCCTTCTATTTTTAAGGCCGCAATACGTCCTTTAGGATCATTGGCCGGCCCAGAAAACACTTTAAACTCAACTTCCGTGAGTAGGTCTTTAATATCCACTAACTCAAGTGGAATACGCAAATCGGGCTTATCTGAACCATATTTTGCTATTGCTTCAGCATAAGGCATTTTCGGGAATTCACCTAAATCCACGTCCATCATGGATTTAAATACTTCCACAATCATTGTTTCCGTCACCGACATAATTTGCTTATCGCTCATAAATGCCGTTTCAATATCGATTTGTGTAAATTCAGGTTGACGGTCTGCTCTTAAATCCTCGTCACGAAAACACTTTGCGATTTGGTAATAGCGGTCATAACCAGACACCATCAACAATTGTTTAAATAGTTGGGGAGATTGTGGCAAAGCAAAGAATTTTCCTTCGTGAGTACGCGATGGCACCAAGTAATCACGAGCCCCTTCAGGCGTAGCACGCGTCAAGATTGGGGTTTCGATATCCAAAAACTCTTTCTGATCCAGATAGTTGCGAATCGCAGAACTTACCTTGGAGCGAAAACGCAAGTTATGTTGCATTTCCTGACGACGCAAATCTAAGTAGCGGTATTTCAGGCGTACATCTTCGCCGACAATGCTGTGCTCATTAAGCGGGAATGGAGGAGTTTCTGATGTATTAAGTATACTTAGCTCAGTACCATAGACCTCAATTTCTCCCGTTGGCATATTGGGGTTGACGGTCGCCGCATCGCGCGCGCGTACTTTTCCGCTCACTTGCAACACATATTCACTACGAACTTTGTCCGCCAGTGCAAAATTTTCTTTGCCATCTGGGTCAAAGACGACCTGAACAATTCCATCACGATCGCGCAGGTCGATAAAGATAACCCCGCCATGATCTCGACGACGATCGACCCAACCACAAAGGGTAACCGTTTGATCTATAAATGTGGTGTTGAGAGCACCACAGTATTCACTGCGCATAGTGTTTCCTTAAATAAATATTCTTTATATGATTGTATTGATTGTTCACATTTAGCTTTTTGTAGTGGACTGAGAGCCGGCTTTTGACGTTGGTTTGGAATCCGTACTGGGTTTACTCTCTGTTTTCTTACCGTCTTTAGCATTCTCAGCGGGTTTACTAGCATCCCCCGCCAAATTCTTTTTATTTCCGGACTTAAAGTCCGTCTCGTACCAGCCACCGCCAGACAAACGAAAGGCCGCCGCTGAAATTTTCTTAACCAGCGCTGCTTTATGACAAGCAGGACATTCCGTTAAAGGTTGATCACTGATTTTTTGTAGCGCTTCAAATTCGTGATTGCAATCGCCACATTGGTACTCATAAATGGGCATAAGTAGACCTCACTCTAAAAAAGCCAATGTCAAAAGGGCGGTGATTATACCTTAGGCACGTTCCAGCGGAAATAGCTTTCACCACCTTCTTCTTGACCTTTCGGGTAACGATTATTATTGAGCTCACATTCTAACCTTGGAACGGGCATTAAATGAGCAAGACAGTACCTATTTTTCAGCAATGTAATAAAAAATCACGTTTAAAGCCTTAAAAACAGGTTTTTTTCTTGATGCTTTGATTTATATGCTATATATATAGCACCAATTCAACGCCCATGAACTTATTGGATTTAATGACCGGTTATTTCAGTGCTTGAATTAAGCTCTTATTATTCAAGATAACTCGTCTTCGATAATCTTGGTGGAATAAAGCGAAACATTTGTCAATAAACTACTTAAAGGTACACTCCTATGGCCGCTGCCAAAAAGAAAGCTACTGCAAAAAAAACAACAACCAAAGCTAAGAAAGCACCTGCCAAGAAAGCGGTTGCAGAAAAGAAAATTAAGCCTATCGCTGAACGCTACTCAAAAACTCAGATGCTCACTCAAATTGCAGAAAATACTGAATTAAGCCGCAAGCAAGTTCAGTCTGTGTTAGATGAACTAACAGACATCATTGAAGGGCACGTCAAAAAACGTGGCTGCGGTGAATTTGTACTCCCTGGTTTAATGAAAATCGCTACAGTGAAAAAGCCGGCAAAAAAAGCACGCAAAGGTATCAACCCATTTACGGGTGAAGAAACCGTATTTAAGGCTAAGCCTGCCAGTATCGCGGTTAAAATCCGTCCGCTGAAAAAACTAAAAGAAATGGCCGAATAATTCGAGGCGTTTCAGCTCTCCATGGACGGAGAGCTTACACGATTAGTGGCACTATCGGACAAAAGGCATTCCTCTGTTCGATAAAATCTCAGCGATTCTCCCTACACGAGCATCTAACTCTTCTTCACTGTACTCTACAGCGTCAACCTTTCCCCATATCGGCCCAGGCCAAGCTTTGTCTTCCGCAAAGCGGGCAATGTGATGTAGATGCAACTGCGGAACCATGTTTCCCAGAGCAGCAACATTCATCTTCAATGGTTGAAATACCGTTTCCATCGCCTCAGATAAAAGACAAGATTCATCCAACAATTGTTGCCGGTCAGCACTGGATAAATGATGAATTTCTCGAATACTTTCCCGTTGCGGCACCAGGATACACCATGGATAGTTAGCGTCTTTATTTAGCAAAACTAAAGAAAGCGGTAACGACCCTATTCTGACGGTATCGTCTTCCAAACGTTGATCTAGTTCAAACATACCATGACTCTAATGACATAAATAGCTTAGAATAGCGGCTTTTCGCTAATTGGAACAGACTACATGCGCGCCAGCCGTTTTTTAATTGCCACTTTAAAAGAAACGCCATCCGATGCGGAGGTGATCAGTCATCAACTTATGCTGCGAGCAGGCTTAATTCGCAAACTCGCATCCGGTCTCTATACGTGGCTACCATTGGGACTTAGAGTCTTGCGCAAAGTGGAAACTATTATCCGTGAAGAAATGGATAAGTCTGGCGCCCAGGAAGTGTTAATGCCGGTAGTGCAACCTGCTGAGCTATGGGAGGAATCAGGCCGCTGGCAGCAATATGGCCCTGAGTTATTGCGCATCGAAGACCGCCACCAAAATGCATTTTGTCTAGGCCCCACCCACGAAGAGGTCATTACCCACCTGATTCGTAATGAGGTCAGCAGCTATAAACAACTACCCGCTAACTTTTACCAAATTCAAACAAAATTTCGTGACGAAATTCGCCCTCGCTTCGGCGTTATGCGCTCCCGCGAGTTCATCATGAAAGATGCGTATTCTTTTCATACCAACCAAGAGTCTTTGCAAGAAACCTATGATGTTATGCATCAAACGTACTGCAATATTTTTGACCGCATGAATTTGGATTATCGCCCAGTACTCGCCGATACCGGCTCTATTGGCGGTTCGGGCTCCCATGAATTTCATGTATTAGCCGATAGTGGCGAGGATGATATCGCCTTTAGTACAGAAAGCGATTACGCCGCCAATATCGAAATGGCGGAAGCGATTGCAACAGCCGAAAGAGCAGACCCCAGCGAACAACTCGAAGAAGTGGCTACGCCCAACCACAAAACCATCGAAGAAGTCGCTACACTACTCAACGTTCAGCCACAACAAACGATCAAAACACTGATCGTGCTAGGTCAAGCTGACGAGTCTGGTCAACAAGCGCTCGTCGCATTAATACTGCGAGGAGACCACACACTAAACACCATCAAAGCTGAAAAATTAGCGGCAATAGCCAGCCCTTTAACCTTTGCTCCTGAAGAGCGCATCGCAACTGAACTGGGGGCTAAAGTAGGATCACTGGGCCCCATCGGTCTACCGATTAAAACCTATATTGACCGCAGTGCTGCCATACTCAGCGATTTTGTCTGTGGAGCCAATAAAGAGGGGATGCACATAAAGGGTGTTAACTGGGAGAGAGATTGCCAGCCAGTACTTGAGCATAGTGAAATCGTCGATATTCGCAATGTTGAAGTTGGCGATCCCAGCCCCTGCGGAAAAGGTCAACTTGAAATTAAACGCGGCATTGAAGTTGGCCATATTTTTCAACTCGGCACCAAATATAGCTCAGCGTTAAACGCCACAGTACTCGATGAAAATGGTAAAGCCCAAACTGTGATTATGGGCTGTTACGGTATTGGCGTGACACGTGTTGTCGCTGCAGCCATTGAGCAGAACCATGATGAAAACGGTATTATATGGCCCGCCTCAATTGCTCCTTTTACGCTAGCACTGATTCCTATCAATGCCCATAAATCCCCTGAAGTAGCAGAACAGTGTGAGACGCTCTATAATCAATTAATCGAGCAAGGACACGATGTCTTATATATGGATGAAGCCAAAGCACGCCTGGGTGTTATGCTCGCTGATACAGAGTTAATGGGTATTCCTCACCGTATCGTTGTTGGTGATCGAGGACTTGCTAAAGGTCTTGTAGAATACAAAGGCCGAAAGGATGAATCTAGCCAAGATGTTGCGCTTGACACACTATTCGATTTTTTAAAGAATAAAATATAAAGCACAGATGTAAATTATAGAGTTTGATGTAAGATGGTCAACTTCACTAAACATATTCATTTGTTTTATTGCCTAGCAATAATTGGTGTTGTTACCACTTCCCTATTTTCTCCTTTTAGTTATTCTAATACCGCCAATAAAAATCAAGAAATTCCACGCCAAGAAATTGATGACGAGTTACGTCAACAACTAAAAGATGCCATTCAACAATCCGATAGCTTTGAAGATCGTTACGATGCTGAAGTCTGGCTGGTGGCGATGTCCCATAAATTAAAGCGTTATGTTAAAGGCCATGAAGAGCGGCTGAGAATTTTGCGGCATGTACACCGAGAGGCTAAGCGGGCTGGCTTAGAACCAGAATTAGTGCTTGCCGTTATTCAAATAGAAAGTGCCTTCAATCCTTATGCCGTTTCTGTTGTCGGTGCACAAGGCATGATGCAAGTCATGCCTTTCTGGAAAAAAGAAATCGGTCGACCCGACGATAATCTTATCAACATGGAAACCAATCTACGCTATGGCTGCACTATTTTACGCCACTATTTAGATAAAGAGAAAGGCAACGTTGCGCCGGCGCTTGCTCGCTATAATGGCAGCTATGGCAGCTATAAATATTCCAGAAAAGTTATGGGAGCTTGGTACGATCGCTGGCGCTAGTAAACGACAATTC
>JBNKUQ010000059.1:0-19084 GCA_050298695.1 Cellvibrionaceae bacterium | reverse complement strand
TTAATCAGGCCTTTTTTTGCAAGTTCGCTCATAACCTGATGTGTAATGGCATCGCAGCGTTTGCCCGCAAATTCAAAAATATCTGGCAGTTGCGTATCCATTCGTAATAACAAGTTTTGGCGAAGCATATGCCGAGCGCGAGATAGGCGCTTTTTGACTAAGGTCTCGTTAATATTCAGGCAATAGGCACTTTCAGATACCGACAGGCTTTCTACCTCCCTTAAGATAAAGACGCAGCGATAAATTTCTGGCAATTGCTGAATCGATATTTCTAGCGCCTGCTTGACTTCTTGTTGATTGGCGGCAGTTTCGGGCGTTTGGTTGTCAACAATGTGTGATGTCATTTCATCCCCCGCCAATTGGTCGTTATAAATCGTGGTGACTTTTTCATTCAGGGACGTTTCAGCGCGCTGTCGTCGTTGGCAATTGATTGCTCTGTTGATCACAATGCGAGTTAACCAGGTCTTAAGGGAGGCGCGTTCCTGAAAGGTGTCGAGATGTGTAAACGCATTAAGATAAGCGTCTTGTACCACTTCCTGGGCGATATCATCATTATTAAGCACACTTTTGGCCGCTCGGAATAGGGCCTGATTGTTGCGGCGTACGATGAGCTCAAACGCTGAACTATCCCCTTGGCGAGCGCGTTGGACGAGCTGATTATCAGTCAAGCTGGCTAAGGGTTCATTTGAATGATTGGATAAATAAGCCATTGCAATCTCTCTTTGGTTAATATATGTGATTAGACACACGAGAATGAAAATGGTGACAATTTATTGTGTCTTAGCGCTAATCTTCCGTTATGCTTTATCAATATTTCTCAAGATTGACCAAAACAGATTGCCTAGGTTTTGTGCCTTAATAATCAGTATAATCGCCTCAACTTGAGTTTTGTTTCAGATTCCATGGAAGAGTTGTATGATTATATCGAAGCGCGATTTGAGCAAAAGAAAGAACGCCGAAATAATTTATACTAAAAAACTGTTGCAGGACGTTGCTCTCAGTGGAGTATGAGTCTGATCCTTTTTTCGTGCGGAGCTGAATACAGAATTATTGGCATTGACAAGTAAACATTATATATCCTACCGATTTACTATTTATTCGTATAGGAAAGATGGGCCAGAATATGTTTAACCCAGATTGTGCATTAGGCGTGGAGAAGATGCGTAAGATATTGGTGTGGCTAGTGAATTTGAAAAAAGCGCGGCTACTTTATTAGTGGTGAGCGATTTTTAAATTTGCTAGACGCATCAAGAGCTTGCGCAAACTTTCGTGATCTAATGCGTAACCTGGGCTTAATGAAGCAGATCAAAAATGTCGCAGTGATTTATTTTAAAAAGCTTATTTAATTTGTCTGTTAGACTTTTTGTTTAGTAATTAGGAATGATGTAATAGGAGATGTAAATGCCGTTAATAATACTTATAGTGATTATCATTGTTGTTGTTTTAATGCGCACGGTTCTCGGCGCTCAATCACAAAAAACTACCAATATTAGTGCTCGAGAAAGGGAGCTGCTAATACTGTGTCGGGGTGATTCGACTAAAGCAGAGAGCCTAGCTAATTAACCACTAGGCTTTTTCTTTTTTGATTGTAGGTGTGCTATCTGTATTAATTTTTTTCTTTATTGAGGAAATAATTTAATTTCTACGCGACGGTTTTTTCTAGCGGTATCATTCCAGTTGCTAGCCAGTGTGTTTTCTCGTTCGCTTGGGTATTGCTCTACGGGTAGGTTTGTTCCCGCTGGATTCAGGGTAATAACAAAATCGCTATCACTTGCTTGGTTGTTGGCGGTAATGGATTGCAATAAACCAATACTGGCAATGTCCGCTAGGCGTGTGCTGGGTTCGGTGATGTCACACTCGCTAACGGGCGTTTCGTCGTCGGCCAGTTCAAATTGGCCGCCTTCGTTTGTGGTGACACAAAAGTTACCGTCGTGGGCAACGATGGTAACGCGCCCAGAAAAGTTCATGGCGCGAAGTGAAGGAATGAGTTCTTCTAGGCTGGATTGTACGGTGTCTCCCAGTAGTAATTCATCAAAGGGTATTTGGTTATTGGTGTTGAGAATTTTTTCTAGTGCGCTGAGTTCTTGCTGAATATTCCCATTGCTATTCGGGGTTGTTGTCGTTGCAGCAGAGCGGTTAACTTGGTCGAGAATGCTGCGAGAGTTAGTATTAGCTTGAGAGCTTAAGCTGGCAACTGTCCCGGCGGTACTGGCGAGTTGATTTTGGTTTTGGCTGAGTTGTTGTATAGCATTTTTTTGCTGGAAATAAAGAGTGGTGAAAATCACTACGGTAACGCAGTAAATCGTTGCCCAAAATACATTATTCCAAAAGTTCATACCTTGGCTGCTATCTTTTTCGGCAGCAGGCATTAATGCTTCGATTCGGTCGTGTAGGTTTTCTATGTGTCTCTCAAAGTATTCCCGTTGCTGTTCCAGTTTGAGCTGCAACTTTTGCTGCGCGGATTCATGTCCTAGTGCAATCTCAGCGTTGTAGACGAGCTTTTCGAGCTCTTCTTTATTTTCTTCAAAGGTGTTTCGCTTAACTTGTTTGTCTTCTTTGTCGCTGGTTGCGCTTGCACCGTCAGTGGTGTCGTTATGTAAGTTGAGCGTTGTTAATGCTTCCACTAACTCGTCTTGTTTGAGTTGCTTGGGGAGTACGGCCAGAGCACCCATTTCACGGGCTTGGCTCATGTAACTACTGTCCTCTTGAGAGGTGTACATCATGACCGGTATTGGCGCTGTTTCTGGGTTGGCCTTGATCACTTTAAGGACTTCAAGGCCATTCATTCCTGGCATGGTGTGGTCTAGGAAGATAACATCGGGCTTGTTGTTTTTGAGGTAATCTAGCGCATCTTCGGCAGACGGAGAGGTGTCGACGAGCATGTTTTGATCAGTCAGCATCTTTTTTAATACAAATTGAGCCAATCTAGAATCGTCAACAATAAGGGCCTTTCTGCCATTCATTATAAATTGCTCCACTCAAATAGCTGATTTTTATTGTGTAATGCTTATGTATTCTAAACTGAATTATGAGAATCTGCAGAGATTCTTTTGATACCAAATGTAGACTCTTTCACAAAAATGTTACCAAAAACAATATTTTAGGGGCTCTTATAGATATTTTTATGCCACATTTTCTATTGTTCAGAGCAATTTTGTCTATATTAATACAGATGCTTTTTAAAAAATAACATTATGACTTTACAACGTCGACTCATTTTAGCCGTTTCTTTATTGCTCGTTTCCCTGCTAGCGGTAAATACGGTCTTGATCATATATAACGCGCGACAGAATCTTTATCAGCAGCTGGAAGTGCATGCTCAGGATACAGCGACTTCATTGGGTTTTAGTATCAGCCAGGCGGCATTGGCGAGGGATACTGTTCAGGTGGAATCCATGATTAACGTTATTTTCGATCGAGGTTATTACCGCAGCATTGTCTACCGCGATTTAGAGGGGAAGGAGTTGGTGCGTCGTGAAAACCCGCTACAAGTGGTGGGTGTGCCGCTGTGGTTTATGCGCTGGTTACATTTGGCAGAGCCTAGGGGTGTGGCTAGTGTTTCTTCTGGCTGGTATCAATTAGGTGAGGTGAGTGTTGTCAGCCATCCAGGTTTTGCTTATCGCGATTTATGGCGTTCGTTTAAAGACCAGCTTTGGCTCTATGCCGTTACTATTGTGCTGTGTTATGGCTTGTTAGGCATTGCTTTGAAAATTATCTTGCGGCCTTTGAAGCAGGTAGAAGAGCAAGCCGATGCTATTTCTCGCAAGGAGTTTAAGGTGCAATCTTCTTTGCCGTCGATACCTGAGTTACGCAGTGTCGTTGTGGCAATTAATCGCATGGTGGATAAAATCAAGGTAATGTTTGAGCACCAGGTTGAGCTTAATGACCGTTTGCATCAAAAATTAAAAACAGATCCTGTGACGGGTTTATCCAATCGTCACGATTTTGATGAGCGCTTGCAAGCCTATATTGTATCGGAGCGCACCTCCAATAATGGTCTGATTTTATTAACCCAGGTAGGCGATTTGCAGTTGATTAACCAACGTCAGGGCCGCCAGGAAGGGGATGAATATTTACTATCGGTGTCATCTTTTTTAAATAAATGTTTGTCGGATTATCACGATGTTATATGTTCTCGCCATACTGGCGCTGACTTTGCTATTTTTGTTCCCGCAGTGAGCGAAGGTGAAGGTCGTGAGTTAATGACGCATATCTACGGAAGTTTACAGTCTATGGAATGGGGGGGAGAAAAAATACAGCCTATTTTCCTAGGGGCGGTTTATATTGCTGATTTTAGTCAGCCTTTGGCACAGAGTATCAATTTATTAGCGGCAGCCGATGCTGCGTTAAATGAGGCGCGCAATGAACACCAGGGCGGTTGCTACTGGCAACTATTTTCGCAGATATCAGAGCATCCTATTTTAAGCAGTAGCGAATGGTTGGACTTAATCAATACCGCTCTTGCACAAAAAGCCTTTTCTTTTCGCTATCAGCCAGTTTGGTCTTTGGAAAGCGGACAAAAGCGCTTACTGTTTAACGAAGTGTTAACGCAGTTGTCGATGAATGGAAAAGATTATCCAGCGAGCGATTTTATTCCTGTGGCAATGCGTCTGCAGTTAATGCCCGCATTTGATGAGCAAGTCATTTCGGTATTATTAAAACAGCCTTTAGCATTGCCTGATCAATTGTGTATTAATATTTCTACGGCAGCCTTAGAAAGCGAAGTGTTTTTGTCTGAGTTGGAACAAATTTTAGAAGCTAATACGGCCTTGGCATCACGCCTTGTTTTTGAGCTAGCTGCGAATAGTTTGTCTATTTCCGAGAGC
The DNA here is from genome assembly GCA_050298695.1 of Cellvibrionaceae bacterium. Classification (GTDB taxonomy): domain Bacteria; phylum Pseudomonadota; class Gammaproteobacteria; order Pseudomonadales; family Cellvibrionaceae; genus CANLBN01. The sequence continues at coordinate 14,258 of JBNKUQ010000059.1, read as the reverse complement.
CGGGTACGTCAATTCGCGGATACTATCAAGCGTTATGGCGTGAAGTTATCGTTACATCATTTTGGGCGTGGTACTTCAGAATTTGCTTTTATGCAGAGCTTGCCTCTGGATTATTTAAAAATTGATCGCTGTTTTATCCAACATATTACGGAAGATAAAGATGCACAGTTTTTTGTAAAATCGTTAGTCACTATTGCGAAGAGCTGCGATGTGTTGGTCTTGGCCGAGGGTATTGAAACCGAGGCGCAGTGGCAGCAGCTTATCGAGCTAGGTATTCAAGGTGGACAGGGTTATTGGCTAGGGCGGCCGGTGGTGAACCCTGTTATTGGGTAAGTTTTTATCCATTACCATTTAAATCATCCCATTGTTCTTGAAGGGCTTTGATAGCGTTTTGCATTTGTTCGATTTTTGTTTCTAGCTCTTCAATTCTTAGCATACATTCTTCGCAGTGTTTGGGTGCTTCACTGGGTGCGTTATATGTTTCAGTGGCATCAGCACGACTGAAATCGTCTCCGCTGAATAAATGCATGTAGCGAGACTCTCGTTTGCCGGGCTCCCGCGCTAATTTAGCAACATAGGGGTCGCTTCGCTTGCATAAATCTTCTAGTACATTTTCCACTTCTTGCACATCGGTGAATTCACATAGGCGTTGGCTACGAGTGCGCAACTCTCCCGGTGTCTGTGGGCCTCGTAAAAATAAAACACTCAGTAAACTATGTTCCTTGAGGGATAGATCATATTCACTAAATTGCGTGTTGCCAAAGCGTTGGCGGTATTTGGGGATGCGACCATTTAACGTGACTTCAGAAACTAAACTTTTTTGTATGAGTGAATCGAGGGTGCTCTGTACCGTGGATTCGTCTAAATTGAGTACGGGCTCTCGATTACTTTTTTGATTGCAGCCATTTGTTAGACTATTTAATGACAAGGGATATTGGTCCGGTGTGGTACGCTCTTTTTCAAAGAGCACGCCTAATATACGTGTTTCATAGAGTGATAGTTCGATCATATTGTTGTTATCGGTTACGGTGAGAGAATGAATATAGTAAGGATTATGCAATAACTTGCATGAAACCTCTAGAGTGGGCTTAATCGAGCGCTATGCCTTAACTTAGAGGCCAATAAAGAGTAAGATAAACCACTATTTTGCCAATAAAGAACGGGTTGTTATGATTTTCACCAAGATTAAAAACTGGTTTTCTCGCACCCGCGATAGCGCTAACCAAACGTATTCCGATAGTTCGCCATTATTGCGTATAGGTTTTGGTTTATTAGCTTGCTATTTGCTGGCTGCTATTGTCATAGGGTTTTATTGGAGTAGTGAGCCCGACATTTTCTATTGGCAACAAATGGAAGGTTCTAATAACAGCGTAAAAGTGCCAATAGCTGCAGATAAAGTCGGTAGTGTCACTACGGTGAGCCTTATTATTGTCGCCGATACCTTAATTAATAAGCCTGGTGGCTATCTCAGTAATGATATCTTTCCTCCAGGTTTGTGGTTGGACAATATCCCCAATTGGGAATTCGGTGTGTTGGTTCAAGTGCGTGATATGAGTAAAGCTTTCCGTGAGGTGTTCAGCCGTTCTCAGTCGCAATCCACAGAAGATCGCGACTTAATCATTGCCGAGCCTCGTTTTAATTTCGATAGTGAAAGTTGGGTCTTTCCTTCTAGCGAATCTGTTTACGAGGAAGCGATTCAAAAGCTGAATTCCTACCATTCCCGCTTGGTTGACCCCGCTCAACCAACGGCACAGTTTTATGCACGTGCCGATAATTTAGAGTTTTGGTTAGGTAGTGTAGAGAAACGCTTGGGTAGTTTGTCCCAGCGTTTGAGTGCGAGTGTGGGTAAGCGTCGCTTGAATACCGATTTAGCAGGGGAAGAAAATGCAACTCAGTCGACACCTGTGGCGAAAGAGCTTGATGTGAAAACACCTTGGCTAGAAATTGATGATGTTTTTTATGAAGCGCGCGGCACGACTTGGGCACTGATTCATTTTTTAAGAGCAGTAGAGCACGATTTTGCCGAAGTGCTAGAAAAGAAAAATGCCACGGTGAGTTTGCAGCAAATTATTCGTGAACTAGAAGCGACACAGGATACGGTTTATAGTCTTATCATCCTGAATGGTAGAGGCTTTGGGATGCTGGCTAACCACTCACTGGTTATGGCTTCTTACATTTCACGTGCACATGCGGCCATTATTGACTTGCGAGAGCTGCTAACTCAAGGTTAGTTTAGGAAGCTCTGAACAAGTCATGACCGAACAGCTCAAACGAAAAATGGCTAATCTCTGCGTTACCTGCATGGAAGCAGGTAAGGCGCGAGAGCAGGATGCGGTAAGCTTTACCTGCATGGAAGCAGGTAAGGTGCGAGAGCAGGATGCGGTAAGCTTAGCAAAAATTCGCAATAGCCTCACTATTACGTGCGTTTTGCGCTTTGATCTTAGCCATTTTTCATCTCGATCTATTTCTCCCATGCTTATTCAGAGGTTCCTTTAGCGGAGTGAAGGGTTTTATTCTCACTAGGCAGTGGCGGGATACTCGAAAGGGCATAGAGCTTGAAATTTGGTTGGCGAGTGATGAGGGGCCTATACGCTTGTTGGTTCCTCATCAATCCGCTGTGTGTTTCTTTCGTGAATCCGATCTTCCGGTTATTCAACCACTTCTTTCCCTCTTTTCCACTTTTGATTGCAAGCCTGTCGCCTTAAAAAACTTTTATGGTGACCGCGTTATGGCGCTTTATAGCCCACAACAGCGACAACTACGAGAATTTCAGCAGCTTTGTGAGCAGCACAAGGTGACCTTGTGGGAGCATGACATTAAACCCCACGACCGATTTTTAATGGAACGCTTTATTACGGCGAGTCTCGATGTGGATACAAGTGGGGATAGCTCGGCTTATCAATTTCGCACAGTGACGTCTCAAAAGATTAAAGCGGTGGATTATCATGCATCGCTAAATGTTATTGCCTTGGATATTGAAACGTCGATGGATGCTTCACAGCTGTATTCAATTGCTGTGTATAGCGAACAAGATGCCATTGTTTTTATGGTAGATAAAGATGTTAATGAAAATACCAGTGAGCAAACCCCACAAGGTTTTACCTTGAATCGCTATCCTCATGCTCGTCTTTGCCTTCACTATTTTTTACGTTGGCTTCAAGAATATGACCCCGATATTATTATCGGTTGGCATGTGGTGCAGTTTGATTTATGGGTATTGGAAAAGATTAGCCGTGAATTAAAAGTGCCTTTCGTTTTAGGTAGAGCAAAACAACGCGTCAATTGGAGAGAGGATGTTGATCCTGTCAGCGGCAAGGTCGAGCGCCGTTATGCTTACGTTGCGGGTCGTATTGTTCTAGACGGTATTGAATTGTTAAAAACGGCGTTTTATCAATTTGAGCGTTTTTCTTTGCAAGCAGTGGCAAGTGAATTATTGGGTGAGAGTAAATTAATTGAAGAGGATGATAGAGGATATGCAATTACGCAGTTATTTCACCAAGATAAGCCCGCCCTTGCCGCATATAACTTACAAGATTGTAAATTAACCTGGGCCATTTTCGAGAAAACAAAATTACTCGACTTTGCCATTGAGCGTACCCGCTTAACGGGTTTGCCATTAGATCGGGTGGGAGGGTCCGTTGCCAGTTTTGATTATGCCTATCTACCTCGTTTGCATCGCCAGGGGTATGTCGCCCCCAATTTAGGAGAGTTAGAGTCATCCGTGATTAGCCCAGGAGGCTACGTAATGCGCTCCAAACCGGGGCTTTATCGCAATGTATTGGTGCTCGATTTTAAAAGCCTATACCCCAGTATTATTCGTACTTTTTGTATCGACCCCTATGCCTTTTGGGCCGCTGACCAGCAAAAACTATCGGAGATAGATGTGATTTCTGGTTTTAATGGTGCTCGCTTTGCGCGTAAAAATGCCATTTTGCCTCAACTAATTGCAGAGTTATGGGAAGCTAGGGAAAAAGCTAAATTAAACCATAATCAGCCTTTATCCCAGGCGATTAAAATTATTATGAACTCTTTCTATGGGGTGCTGGGTTCGACAGGCTGTCGTTTCTTTGATCCGCGAGTCTGTAGTTCTATTACTTTACGCGGGCATGAAATTATTCAACGCAGTCGAGCGTGGATCGTTGAGCAAGATTATGAGGTGATTTATGGTGATACAGATTCGTTGTTTATTTGGTTGGGCAATGAGGATCTTCAGCAAAATCCTAATGAGCTGGGGCGTCGGTTAGCGGGCTCGTTAAATTATTGGTGGCAGGAAACGCTCAAAAAAGAATTTTCTATCGATAGTGCCTTGGAAGTCGAGTTTGAGACACATTACACGCATTTTCTAATGCCAACTATTCGCGGTTCCAGTGAGGGAAGTAAAAAGCGTTATGCAGGTATTGTTAATAAAAATATCAATGGAGAAATACAGGAAACCTTGGTTTTCAAAGGTTTGGAAACAGTGCGAACAGATTGGACTGAATTGGCTAAAGGGTTTCAAAAAAAGTTGTATTTTAAAATTTTTAAACAAGAAGCTTACCAGGATATGATTCGCTTATTGGTGAATAAGTTATTACGTGGTGATTTAGATAATCAGTTAATTTACAAGAAGCGTTTGCGACGATCTTTGCGAGAATATAAAAAAAGCAATCCTCCGCATGTGAAAGCGGCTCGCTTTCTCCATCAGTCAACGGGAACGCTATTGGGGCGGGGTGATACCATCGAGTATCTGCTGACACTGAATGGACCGGAGCCCGTTGAGTGTAGACAAAGTCAGATTGATTATCAACATTATATTGATAAGCAGCTAAAACCCATTGCGGATAGTATTTTATTTTTTGTTGACGATTCTTTTGATGACATTGTTAATCAACAAATGGGCTTGATATAAAGGGCTTATTGACAAAGTTAAGTCGTCATCTCCGCCTTGCCCTACATGGACGTAGGATACTTCGAACAACACAGGAGCGGTTGCAGATCGCGGGGATGACGATGTGTTTTTTTTAAATATCTCAGTAGTTCTGTATATTAGGCTATACTTTTTGTATGGAATGCCTTTCTGTATGCGTTGTTTTTTCCAGGAAAATATGCGTGGCTTATTTTAGGTTTATGAAGCGTAGTAAATACATATTGATCTTTATCATCTCTATATTGATGTTGAGCGGTATTTGCCATTCGGATACGCCTGATCCCAAAGTGATAAAGTCTGATGCGCCAGAGATCCCCTCAAATAAAACTATTAAAAAAGTAAATGTTAGAATTCATCCTATCTTTGATGAATCCAACCCAAAAGAAAACAATTTTCTTTTTCGCTTAGCTAATAAGTTGCATATCAATACAGACATCGATGTGATTAAGAATGACTTATTATTTTCGGAAAATTCTCCCTATGATGAAAATCTCTTATATGAAAGCGAAAGAATATTGCGTACACGACGTTACCTTAATAGCGCCAGTGTTACCCTCGACAGTGAAAACGAAGAAGGCGTAGAAGTTGGTGTTGATGTTAATGAGGTATGGACCTTGGTTCCTAAGCTAGGTTTCTCGCGATCGGGAGGAGAAAATGATTACAGTGTAGGTTTTAAGGATTCTAATTTCTTGGGATATGGAAAATCTTTTGAAATTTCTTATAACAAATCTGCCGAGCGTCAAGGGGAACTATTTGAATACTATGACCCTAATACGGGTTGGTATCAAACACGCTTAGGACTGGCTTATGAAAATAACAGTGATGGTTCACGAGAGTATTTTTCGTTTATTCGGCCCTATTTTTCATTGGAAACGCCAAAAGCCGGTGGCGTGAGTTATGAAAAACACGATAGACAAGAAGGTTATTATGATAAGGGGCGTCAGGTTGATAGTTATCGGCATTTGAGCAAAAAAACGGAGATGTTTTACGGTTTTAGACTGAGCAAGAGCGATCGAAATTATATTTATCGCTGGAATATTGGTTACACCGAGTATAAAGATAATTTTTTTACCCTGGAGTCAGAGCCTGTGATTATCGCACCGCCCTCTGATCGTGAGTTTAATATTATTTGGACGGAACACCATTATATTCAAAATCAATATTCTCGCTATGAAAATATTGACCAAATTAATCGGGTGGAAGATATTAATTTGGGTTGGCAATCTCAATTACGCCTAGGCTACGTTGATTCTCCATACCCCGAATATGATGGTAGTGCATACTCTCAAGGGTGGGTGGCAAAAGGTATTGTCTTAGGTAAAAATTCTTTGCTGAAGTTGTCATCTCAAATAAGTGGCTTTTATAAGAGCGGTGAAATTTATAATGGTGTTACTCATGCTGATATCGATTATCACTGGAAAAATTTTAAGCATGGACAATTCTTTGTGGGCTTAAAAGGTTCTCGTGGCTTGCGTTTATTTTCGGATCGCTCACTGTCTGCGGGAGGGGGATACGGTCTACGAGCTTACCCCGATCAGTATCAAGCAGGAGACAAGCGTTACCTGGCCAGTATTGAGCAGCGTTTTTATGGCCAAAGGGAGTGCTTGTCTTTGTTTTATATGGGCTATGTGCTGTTTTATGATCATGGTCGTGCTTGGGGTAACAGCGCTAGCCCACAGACTCAGGATGGTACCTTGAGGGATATCGGTTTTGGTTTGCGTTTTTCCGGTACGCGTAATGGCAGTCGGGAAGAGGGGGCACATAATGTTTTACATATCGATTTTGCCAGCCCTCTTGATGGCGATGATGATCTTTCTAGTGTTGAGGTTTCTATCAGAGTGAGGCGTTCATTTTAATTTAGAAGCCCATATGGCTAACTTATGGCGAATACTTTTTTGAGAAACTTGTTCTTCGGGAATGGGCTGAATCACTTTGTCATGTACAAGTAAGCGATAAATATATTCTAATTTTTCATTTGCTGAATCGGTAGGTTCAAACTCTACTACGCCGCGAGCCTCTCCATACTTTACTCCCTCTGCTATTGCCTTTTTAACGAGTTCTTTTTCATCTTTTAGTTTTTTCATCGTTATTTTGCCTTTGATTAAAAGCCATGTTCCTCTTGAGGAAATGCACCTGATTTTACTTCGCTAACATAACTTTCAACGGCTGCGCGAATGGAGCCCGTTTCAGCTAAGAAATTTTTGCAAAATTTTGGAGGTTTTGGCGTTATTCCCAGTAGGTCGTTAATAACTAATACTTGTGCATTGGTGTCAGCGCCTGCACCAATGCCAATGGTAATGATGTCGACTTGTTCGCAAATGATTTTGCTTAATGCACTAGGGACACATTCTAAGACTAAGCAATCCGCTCCTGCCGCCGCTAAGGTTTTTGCATCGTGAATAATTTTGTCTGCTTGTTCCTGTTCTCGGCCTTGCACACGATAACCACCAAATATATTTACGGACTGTGGTGTTAGACCTAGGTGGGCACAAACAGGAACGCCTCGATTATTGAGTTTCGTAACCGTTTCTGTGAGCCAGTCTCCGCCTTCGAGTTTGACCATATGGGCTCCCGCTTGCATCAGTCTACCGGCATTGAGCATGGCTTGATCAGGGTTTGAGTAGGACATAAAGGGCATGTCGGCAATAATAAGGGATTGTTGATTGCCACGGCTGACCGCTTGTGTGTGATAAACCATATCATCAATCGTAACGGGTAAGGTGCTGTCATGCCCTTGAATGGTCATACCGAGACTATCTCCAACGAGAACGATATCAACCCCACAGTCCTGTGCAATGGCTGACATTGAGGCATCGTAAAGCGCTAGGCAGCTAGACTTTTCTCCGCTAGTTTTTAATTGGCGTAAGCGGGTGAGTGTGGTTTTAGGCGTGGAAGACATAAAAAGCTATCTCGATCATCGGATGAAATTGTGAGTTTGACTCACAATAAGGTAGAGGTTGGATTATAGTAGTGCCTGCCTTGTTTGATCGTCAACATATAGTCAACCAGCTGTTGATAAGATTCGTCATTATTGACCCAATCAATTTCACTGGCATTCACAATTAATAACGGTGATTCATCGTAAAAATGAAAAAAGCGTGTGTAGGCTTCATTGAGGGTTTCCAGATAATCGCTATCAATCGTTTGTTCTGAGAGTATGCCCCGTTGTTTAATACGGCGTAATAAGGTGTCGATGGGCGCTTGCAAGTAAATCACTAAGTCCGGCTTCGGTGCATCGATCACGAGTTGATCATAGACTTGTTGATAAATAGCCAGTTCATCATCATCGAGTGTTACTTGTGCAAATAGCGGATCTTTTTCGATTAAAAAGTCGGATACTCGAATAGGCTGAAATAAATCATCTTGGCGCAGAGATTGAATCTGCTGTGCACGCTGAAATAAAAAAAACAATTGCGTGGGTAAGGCGTGACGTGCACGGTCTTGGTAAAAGCGTTCTAAAAAAGGATTTTTTTCTGCCTCTTCTAGTAAAGTATCATAGTTAAAGCTCGTCGCGAGGCGTTTTGCTAAGGTAGTTTTACCAACACCGATAGCGCCTTCAATTGCCACGAAGCGTGGCAAGTCAGTCGCATTGTGGCGTGAGGTAGTAGGGTGATCCACGGTTATTGTTCCTAAATCGATATTATTTATGGTGAGACTTCTAAGCCAGTCTGTTCAATGATGACTTGTTCAGAGCGCCTTATCATCGTAAGCTCACTTTTATCACAGAGTTCAACCAAATCACTTAATGCGCTACCGTCACTTAATATCAGCTCAGGTGTTAAATCGTACAAGGGCAATAACACAAAGCTACGGTTTTGAATCTCTGGATGAGGAAGTGTTAGCTCATCGGTATTGAGTTGCGTATTGTTATACAGTAGGAGGTCTAAGTCGAGGGTGCGAGCACCCCAACGGATAGTGCGTTGTCTTCCTTGCTGATTTTCTATTTTTTGTAATGCATGTAATAAGTCCAGAGCAGGTAGCGTTGTCTGCAAGCTCACGACGGTATTAATGTAATCGGGTTGCCCTTTTGGGCCAATGGCTTTGCTAGTGTACCAAGGGGCGCATTGAAGATTGGAACAGTCAGGTAGCTGCGACAGAGCATTCAATGCGTTCTGAATTTGTTCTTCAGGACAGTTTAGGTTGCTACCTAAACCAATAAATACAGTGGCAATAGGATTCACAGTTTATTCTGTTTTCGTAGATGGATTATTGGTTTTGTTGCTATTGCTACGCTTACGCTTTTTCCGAGGTTTTTTGTTACTCGTTTTGTCTAATTCTTGAATCATTTCTTCTTTAACTTCATCACCGGCACTTTGGAAGCGATCCCACCAAGCCCCCAAACCATTGAGCTGTTCTCCAGATGACTCTCGCGCTAATAAAAAATCAAACCCTGCTCTGAATTTGGGGTGTTCTAATAGGCGTAGCGCGCGTTTTCCGCTGCGGTTGGGAAGTCGCCACTGCAATTCCCATATCTGTCGCATTGGAATGAGAAAGCGCTTCGGAATCATAACCCGCTGAAGCTGGCGACTAATGGTCGACTGTGAGGCATCATTAAATGCGTCGAATTCGCTTAATCCCTTTGCTTTGAGTTGCAACAAGCGGTAATGCATCGCCGGCCACATAAGGGCTGCATAGATAAAGGCAGGGGTCACACGTTTATCTGAACGAATGCGTTTATCCGTATTTAACATGACCTCTTCTATCAATGCATTATAGTGAGGGCCTTTATCTAGTGCTGCGGCTGTATCGGGAAATAGTGCTTGAAGTACATTGTATTGTTTGATCAGGTTGTAGGTTGCGATTGCATAGCCGCTAAGAAATAGCTTGAGGATTTCATCGAAGAGACGAGCAGGAGGAACGTGTGTCAACAGGTTTGCTTGTTCGCGTATTGGTGCTTCTGTGTTTGCCTCAATGCTAAAACCCAGCTTTGCAGCAAAGCGTATAGCCCTGAGTATGCGTACGGGATCTTCTGTGTAGCGTATCGTTGGATCGCCAATCATGCGCAACTGGCGGTTTCTAATATCGTTGATACCAGAGGTATAGTCGTAAATATTGTTATCTTTGATGGAGTAGTAAAGCGCATTGGCGGTGAAATCCCGCCTCCAGGCATCGCTTTCCATATCGCCGTAAACATTATCCCTTAACAACTGGCCGGTTTCTGACACCACGTGATGATTGGAGTCGCTGTTTTGGCCTCTAAAGGTGGTGACTTCGATAATCTCTCGTCCAAAGCGTACATGAACAATTTTAAAGCGGCGTCCAATGATGCGGGAATTGCGAAATAAGGATTTAACCTGCTCTGGCGTTGCATCGGTGGCTACATCGAAATCTTTTGGCTGATTACCCAAGAGTAAATCGCGTACTCCTCCGCCAACGAGATAGCTGGTGAAGCCCGATTGATTGAGCCGATTCATCACCTTGAAAGCGCTAATATTGATGTTATCGCGAGAAATCCCGTGTTGCTCTTGGCCGAGTGTCTGCAAGGCACTTTTATTGCCAGTTGCCGCATTTTTATTGGTTGGGGAAGAAAGTAGTGCGAACAGACGTTTGATCATGAATAGTAAAGACAAAACAAATAAGTAAAACCCTAGATTCTACCACGTTATTGCCTATTTTGCGTTCATGTCGTGCGAATTATCCCTGTTAACCCCGCATAAAAGTCTGCCGAAACTACCGTCATCGTGCAGTTGAGGAAGCCAAAGGGCTCATAAATAACATAGTAAGGTGTAGCGGGTTATTGACTTGAGATGTTAGACCGCCTGTATTGTGCACGGAAAGCGGAAGCCATTAAAGCATCATTGTTTATCCGTGTATGTTCAATATAGACACATGATTGGGGCGTGGGTATTGATTGCTTTAATATAGGGGGGCTTGAAATGTAAAAACGGGAAAGTACTTTATGACTTTCCCGTTATTGTGTTAATTCTTTCACAGAGTCAGTTATTTTTATAATGGGGCTTCCATGCTGGTTTCAAGCACTAGCGCTGAAACTCCTCCCGCTTGATCAATTTAAAAACGCTTTTGTTATTATTATTTATTCTTTTTATGTTTGTCTATTTTTATTCTTTATTGTTTTTATTATATAGCTCCATAAAGCATTTGCTGTGCCAAAACAAAAAACAATATATTTTTCAATCGCTTATCTTTTTTGGCGAATTATTATTACTAATTGTAATAAGTGGTATGTTACTAAAGGTTACATATTGTGTAACCTTTATTCCTGTGGGTAACACTTGTCACCTTGTGCTGTTTCCTCTTTATTCTTCCTAAATAAGTCATTGCCTGTTCAATATATAAAAAATAGCCTTATTGCTTCAGCTTCGATTCAGTTTCTACTGCCTAGAATGTCCTCAAGTTCTGAAGATTAGAACTGATTAAGTCACTATAGAGGGGAAACCTAATGAAACTGACAACATCATTAATAACAGGAATATTTTCACTGGCTTTAGTCTCTGGTGCTGGCCTTGCTCAGGCAAAACCCGATTTACCTCACCCAGAAGATTTGTTGCCTCATAAAGTGATTGGTAAAGCAAAGGAAAAGGAGCGACGTTTTATCAATGATTACAATAATGATAGGCGCGATAAGCATGCCCGACATGATCGTCATGATCATAAGTATGATAAAAGACATGGTAAGCGCTATGGCCATAAGCATTATAAACATCATGGCTATCATAACCATGATCATTATTACGGTCATAACGATCGCTATTACAATGGTTGGAATCACGACCACCATCCTCGCTATGGCTATTGGAATGATCACCGCAAGTATGGTTACCGCTATAAGCACCATAATGGTCATCATTACTATTACAACCAAACAGGTTTCTATTTTCCTGGATTGGGTGTGATTGAGCATGGTCATCGTCATGGTCGGCATTGCCCAGAGTGGCACCTTGAGTCCTTTGTGGCCGCTGCAGTGTTGGGGACAATATTTAGGCATTAATATCCTAGATTGCTTAGTGGGAAGCGCTGTACAGCACTTAGTACGTTCACCCAATAGGTGAGCAGCCTTCATTTGGAAAGTAGTTGAATTCAATAAATAATTTATCATCTACGAGCGTCCAATTGAGACGTCTAGGATTATGGTTTTGTGCTGCTACTACAGGTCTCTTTTTGGTAGTAGCAGTTTTTTTATTTTGTCTTCTTTAACATGCTTTGCTTAACTCTAGGCTTAATTATTAGTCTGCATAATGTGTGAAAAGAGAGTTAAGTTATTAGCACTGTTTTTATATTTACGACGGTAGCGCCCATCTTTCTAATTATTCTGCTAGGGGTGGTACTAAAAAGGCGCCATATCATTGATGATAATTTTGTGGCTATCTCGTCTCGGCTAATTTTTACTATCGCGTTACCGACTCTCATTTTTTTGAAAGTTTCTTCATCGAATATTCGTGACGCCATTCCTTTTGATATTGTTTGTCTGCCCTACCACAATGGCAACTTTTATTATGGCTCAGGCAATAGGTGCGAATGATAAGTTGGCCAGTGCGATAGTCGTGTTATCAATTTTTTTGGAGCTATTCTTTCTGGCCTCTCTAAAAAGTATTGATATTTTTTACTGATGCGAACCTTTAACCAAAACCATTGAAATATTTTACGATAAATGTAGTTGAAGATAGTAAACATACTATTGATAGTGTGCGAGCTACTTCAATGTTTTTGAATTTCTTAATCATAATTATAAAAAGAAAATCGACCAGCTTTTTTGACAGCAGGCGAAAGGGCCAATACTGCTTTACAGTAAACTGTAGGGTAAAGATAAAGTTATTCATAGGATTTTACAAGTGGAAGCATAAGCAAGATAGAATACTTCTGTTAAGGTAGAGAGGTGCTTTGGGGGGGCTCACTATGTTTAGATTTTATATTCTTTTTGTCGTTGGTATTGTTGTGATGGTGCCTTTAGGTAATGCTCAGACAATCAATTTAAAAACGGAGCACTATCCCCCGTATAACTATGATCTACAGCTTGTTAAGGAAGGAGTGGGTGTCGGTGGAGCGGCGACAGAAATTGTCTTAGAGATGATGCGGCGGTCCGAATTTCCTTATACGCTTGATTTGGTGTCGTGGAAGAGAGCCTATTCTTCGGCAAAAGATGGTACATATGTGGGGGTATATTCTATTGTTCGTACAGAGGAGCGAGAAAAGCTTTTTAAATGGGTTGGACCTATTGCTGAGAATAACTATGTAATGTTGGCTGACTCAGGCAAGAATATAACAATAAATAATGAGGAAGAGCTAAAAAACTATACCGTTGGGGTTTATAGAGGCGCTGCTGGAGAAGGGTTTGCTAAAGCACTAGGACTACCCATGGAATCAGTTCGGAGTGACCATTTGAATGTCCTAAAATTACATCGTGGTCGTATTGATCTCTGGATGGCAGGTCACCTCTATGCGCCATACCTAGTCAGACAGCTTTCCAAAACACACGAGCAATTGGGTGGGCTTAAGCTTTCGCCTGTTTATACCTTGCAATCTACAAAGATGTACCTTGGATTTGGTCTTTCTACTCCAGATGGTGTTATTCAAAAGCTACAATCCATCCTCGATGAAATGGAGAAAGAAGGTTTTGTTAAAAGTGTTTATGAAAAATATCAGCCTTAGCGGCTGTTAGTTATGTATTTTAAGTGGTGCTTGAATTAAGTGAGATGTTTTTCTTCGAGTAGCTAGTTCGTCACTTTGTTTGCCAGCGACTAGCGACTTCTTTATCAGTGTTAAATTCCTGTTTAACGGCCTCAATAATTGCAGTTTGTTTTTCAGTAGGCTCGCCTTCGAGATTCGCCACTTTTTCCATCATTGAAATAAGCTTGTTAATGTGCGAAGCCTGGAAGTCTTGCTTGCTTGGTGATAAAACATGTCGAACTTCTGGCGCAATATCCATTGTGTCTTTGATCATATGAATACATACGGAGAAAAGTTCTATTGACCTGGCTCTTTTGATGCCAAATTCATTTTCAAAGAGACTGAGTATTTCGATCTTAGTATCGCGGGTAATGTCGCCGGAGGCTTTGGCTGTTGCAACCACTAATAGTGCCGCGGCATCCATGCTGTCAGTTAAGCCATGCATGGGTTTGACGCCCAGTTGCTTTTCCCAGCGTCTGCGTCGTATCCATGTGAAGGGGTTGAAGGCGTTAAGGTCTACCCCGGCATTCTGCAGGCTGTTCAGTGCCCAGATCAGACCCGCAATAGCGGTGATGATACCAATAATAATGTGCATATACTTCTCCTTGAGCGGGTGCCATTGCTTCTAAAAATTCTTTATATTACTTCACTTTATTTAAATTAACGTGTGCTCGAAATAGATTTTATTATGTGATTAAGGTTTATTTTTTCTTGAAAAATTAAATAT
>JBNKUQ010000058.1:0-19270 GCA_050298695.1 Cellvibrionaceae bacterium | reverse complement strand
AAGTTTAAAGCAGAGCGCGCGGGTGGCTGGGAAAAAATCGATCAAATGATGGGGGATTTTGGCCGCTTATCACAGTCTTGGACGGATCCTAGCAATAAAGAACGCTTAGCAGAAATAGAAGAATTAGTAGAAGTTTTTCGTCAAGCACAGCAAGAAGTCGAAGATATTGCCCATAAGCCAGAGAATATCGCATCTTTTAACTTGTTATTGACCAAAGCTGCTCCCGAAGGAGCCAAGGCAATAGCCGCCATTACCGAAATGATTGATATTGAGTCAACCCTCGAAGCTGACTCAGAGCGCAAAGCAGCCCTTAAGCTGATGGCCGATAGCCGTGGCTCTTTTGCGCTAGGTTTAGCCAATATTCGCGCTTATTTACTTTCTGGTGATCCACAGTTTAAAGATAATTTTGCAGCGAGGTGGAAGGTCAATAGTGACCGCCTAGCATCGCTTGACCAAAGCAGCAGTCTTTTTAGTGGCGCACAAAAGACTGCCTGGGATAATTACAAGCGTTATCGCAGTGAATTTGCCCCCCTACCGGCCAAAATGTTTGAGTTACGTAGTGCGGCAGACTGGAATAAAGCAAATCATTGGCTAGACAAAAAAGCGGCACCTACAGCAGGCCGTATTAAAGTTTTATTAGCGGAAATGGCAGAATCACAACAACAATTGGCCTTAGCCGATAAACAAGCATTACTTGCCGAAGAAGCAAAATTAATAAGGGTTAACACTACGGTATCGCTTATCAGCGTCATAATAAGTATTAGTATTGCGATTTACTTGAGCCATACTTTATCTACACAGTTACACTCCATGGTTAAACATGCCAAAGAAATAGCCGTTGGCAATCTTATTATTCCAACACTTAAACGTGGAAGGGTTACAGAATTCAATCTTCTAGCTGATGCCCTCAATGAAACAAGGGATAAACTGAACCAACTAGTTAGCCGTATCGCCCGCTCCAGTGAAAATTTATATCAGCACTCAGGGACGCTAAGAAATATCATTATGGAATCTGAGCAAGTTGTTAATGAGCAACAGCAAGAAACCGATATGATCGCTACCGCAATGAATGAAATGAGCGCAACAGTGCGCGAAGTTGCGCAGAACACTTCCGATGCAGCAATGTCCGCAGATGATGCCGATAAATCAACTCGATCAGGTCATGGCATTGTTGTTGAAACGGTTGAAAGCATTAATGAACTCGCCAAAGCCATCGATCATGCAGCCAATACAATTAACCAGCTTAACGAAGAGACCACAGAGGTCGATACCATTCTGGTTTCGATAAGTAGCATTGCCGATCAAACTAACTTGCTCGCCTTAAACGCGGCAATCGAAGCCGCTCGTGCTGGTGAACAAGGTAGAGGATTTGCCGTAGTGGCTGATGAAGTAAGAACACTAGCCGCACGCACACAAGAATCCACGGCAGAAATCCGTACGATGCTTGACCGCTTAAAAACCGGAGCCACAAATGCGGTAGAGGTAATGAGTGTTGGCCATCAACAAGCTCAAACCAGTGTCGAAAAAGCAAATATTGCAAAAACAACCCTACAAAATATTACAGAAGCGGTAAACACGATCAAGGTTATGAATACTCAAATAGCAACAGCTGCAGAAGAGCAAAGTTCTGTTGCCGAAGAAATGAATCAGAATATTATGTCAATTAGCTCAGGTTCATATACCGTCGTAGAAAAAGCAAAAACGAGTTTAGCATCAGCCAATGAGATGGCGAGCATGGCAAGTCAATTGGCAGAAAGTGTTGCTCAATTTAAAATAGATAGAAAAAAATAATGGAAGTACTGAATAAGCTTTTACCTCCTAACACATTTCCATAAAACGGTTTACTTTTTCCTGATGTAAACCGTTTTAATTACTTTAGCAATGATTTCTTGCTGGGTGTCTTTAATTAGAATAGTGAAGTTTTTGAAATATTTTTCACCATTAGCGGTATGCTTATAAATATCCTCGAGGTCATCATCGGTAACAATACAATCCGCAGTGACTTTGCTTTTACCCGGTTTTATAAACTCAACCTCAGCGGCTTTATCTAAGATATGGTAAGAAGCGCCAATATTACGCAGTAACATCATTAAGTGACAGGGATCGACCATACTAAATAAGTTGCCGCCAAACTGTATACCATGCAAATTTTTATTATAAAAACGCAAGGCCATAGCAACGCGCATATGTTTGAAGTCTTCACTGATATGCTCGTAATAAATACCCGTAAACCAAAGTGGTGGCCACAGGCGCATTAAAAACTTGACCGTTTGTGGAGATAAGGTGTTTATATTCATTAGCTCATGCCGTTACATCTATAGAATTAGCTATTCTAGCAGAGTGTCAGTGAACATCTTATAATGCCCCACTTTGAATAAACCAACCTGAGCGAAACCGTTGAGTAAATTGGTATTTTGTCCACATTCACGATATCTTTCATGCAAAGGTTTTAACCTATACAAATACAGAGATTAATATGACAGATAACCTTGACCTGGCAGCCATTAATGAAGAGCTGAACAAAAAAACACCACAAGAAGTCATTGCATGGGCTATCAAGCAAAATAAAAAAACCATTGTGACTACAAATTTTGGCCCGCACGAAGCCGCTATTCTACACATGGTCAACGAGCAAGCCCCAGATATGCCGGTTATTTGCGTTGATCATGGTTACAACACCGAAGCAACTTACCGCTTTGCCAAATCGCTCATTCAGCGTTTGTCGCTCAATATGCATTACTACACGCCTAAAGTAACCGCGAAACGGCGAGAAGTCATTTACGGTGGTTTTCCTAGCATTGATGATGAGCAAGCTCACGATGACTTTACCCGCGAAGTCAAGCTAGAGCCTTTTGCAAGAGCCATGAGTGAATTTTCACCAGAAATTTGGTTGACGGCGATTCGTAAAGAACAAACACCGTTCCGTGACTCCCTTGATATTGTGACGCAAGATCTTGCAACTGGGGTTATAAAAGTCGCCCCCCTCTTCTACTGGACTGAACTGGACCTAGAAGAGTACTTGGTAGAGCATGATCTTCCTATTGAAGATGACTATTTTGATCCCACTAAAGTTTTAGCCAACCGGGAATGTGGGCTCCATGTAGGAAAAAGCTAATGGCCAATCAACCTTCAAAGACCCCTACAGTAATAGGATGGCGTGAATGGATTTGCTTTCCTGAGCTAGGCATTGATGCTATCAAAGCAAAAGTAGATACTGGAGCCAGAACCTCGGCGTTACATGCCTATTTTGTAGAACCTTATACTGAAAAAGGCCAAGGCTATGTAAGATTTGGCCTCCATCCCATTCAAGAAGATAATGACACACATATTATTTGTTCTTCTCCGGTGGTGGACCAACGCCAGGTTACTGATTCTGGCGGACACAAAGAACAGCGCTATGTCATTGCAACGCCTATTCGTTTAGGGCAGGTAGAGAAAACCATCGAACTGACCTTAACCAATAGAGATACCATGAAATTTAGAATGCTACTGGGCCGAACCGCAATTGCCAATGACTTTTGGGTTGATGCCATCGCTTCCTATTTAATGGGCGAGCCAAGCGCCAACTAATACTATGACTAATTAGGTTTATATTATGGAAAGAAAAATAATCACTGATAGCTTTTCTGTTTCAGGGCAAATCACTGTCGACGATATTGCACAACTGAAGGAAGAAGGGATTAAAACTATTATCTGTAACCGTCCCGACAACGAAGATGCCGATCAACCAGAAGTCGAAAAAATAAAAGCCGCTGCAGAACAAGCCGAGATTCAATTTTATTTTTTACCTGTCATTTCTGGACAGATAACAACTGAGCAAGGGGAAAAAATGTCTGCATGTTTAGAACAAGCGCCGCAACCTATACATGCTTACTGTCGTTCAGGTACACGTTGCACCATCTTATGGGCAATTACTCAACTAATGGCCGGAGAAGAAAAGCAAGCTGTCATTGCACAGGCAGCCAATGCAGGCTATGACCTCAGTCGAACATTTTCTTAAAGCTACCGTTACTTACTTAGTAAGAGTGTTAAAAAAAGAGCGTTAAGAATTTTTAGAACGCTCCTTAATTCCATATTCCATTTATTATTTATTCTTCAAAACCAATGAGGCCCAAATGAAAATAGGCATTCTTTCAAGAAATGCAAAGTTGTATTCAACACGCCGCTTAGTCGAAGCAGTTAAAGAGCGAGGGCATGAGGCACGTGTCATTGATCATGTGCGCTGTTTTATGGATATCGGTACTGACAATCCTACTATCCACTACCGCGATGAAGAATTTTTTCCTGGCGACTTCGATGTCATTATTCCCCGTATCGGAGCTTCAGTCAGTTTTTATGGAACTGCGGTAGTAAGACAATTTGAAATGATGGGCACCTACTCAGTTAACGAATCGGTTGCAATTACCCGTTCCAGAGATAAATTGCGTTCGATACAATTATTATCACGTAAAGGCGTTGGCATTCCCGTTACCGCCTATGCAAACTCACCCGATGATGTAGATGGCCTCATTCGTGAAGTTGGCGGTGCTCCGCTTGTTATCAAACTTTTAGAGGGTACTCAGGGCATTGGCGTCGTCTTAGCAGAAACCAAAAAAGCCGCTGAAAGTGTAATTCAAGCGTTTATGGGGGTTAACAGTAATATTTTAATTCAGGAATTCATTAAAGAAGCTGGCGGCAGTGATATTCGTTGTTTAGTTGTTGGTGGAAAAGTTATTGCCGCCATGCAACGCACGGCTCCTCCTGGTGAGTTTCGCTCGAACTTACACCGAGGGGGTTCTGCAGAGTTAGTTAAATTAAAACCCTCTGAGCGAGCCGCAGCCGTTAAAGCGGCTAGCGTTATGGGCTTAAATGTTTGTGGTGTCGATCTCTTGCGATCAAGCCGAGGCCCCTTAATTATGGAAGTGAATTCATCCCCTGGGCTAAAAGGCATTGAACTCGCCACCGGTAAAGATATTGCTGGCATGATAGTGGATTTTATCGAAAAAAATGCCAAGCCACACAAAACCAAAACGCGTGGAAAAGGGTGATATTTACGCTATGCCAGCCAAAAATAAAGCTATCACTATTAACGGTATTACCGTTCATCCCGGTGAAAAAAAGGTCATAGAATTACCCGTGGCAAAACTATATACCCATGGCGATCAATCCATACCTGTGCAAGTCATTTGCGGTAAAACAGCTGGCCCACGTTTATTTATTAGCGCCGCGATTCATGGTGATGAGCTAAATGGCGTCGAAATTGTACGTCGCTTATTGACCATGGGGAGCATTAAGCGTTTACGAGGAACGCTAATTGTTATTCCCATCGTTAATATTTTTGGCATTATTCAACATTCACGTTACCTACCCGATCGCCGTGATTTAAACCGCTGTTTTCCAGGTTCTAAACGTGGTTCTCTTGCCGCACGACTAGCACATATTTTTTTGGAAGAAATTGTTAACCAATGTGATTATGGTATCGATTTACATACGGGTGCCTTACATCGCTCTAACCTTCCCCAAGTTCGAGCCAATTTAGATGATCCAGAAACAAAGGATTTAGCGGATGCCTTTGCCGTTCCAGTTTTACTTAACGCCAATGTACGCGATGGATCGCTTCGACAGGTTGCCGGAGAAAATGGTGTTAAAGTCTTACTCTATGAAGCGGGCGAAGCACTGCGCTTTGATGAATTATCCATACGCGCTGGTGTTCGCGGTATCTTAGCCGTTATGCGTAAACTCGGTATGTTGGCCGCGATTAAAGCAACGCAGCGCAAGCCAATACCCGAGCCGTTTATTGCACGTTCTAGCAGTTGGGAACGCGCACCCGAAAGTGGGATTTTAAGATCAATGGCCGCACTGGGAACGCGAATAAAAAAAGGCGACCTATTAGGTGTTGTATCTGACCCTTCTGACTTACTTAACCAAGTCGAATACGAAATATGTGCACAATTTTCTGGCATTATTATTGGAAAAAGTAATATTCCCTTGGTTAATGAAGGCGATGCACTATTTCATATAGCACGCTTTGAAGACGTCAAACAAGTTGCCGCCATGGTGGAGGCTTTTCAGGCAACCGGAGGAGAATCACCTAATCCAGATTTTGATGATCATACAATGGCTTAAACGGTTTATTATCTCATATCTCGTTCCCACGCTCTGCGTGGGAATGCATATCTAACATTAGGTTTGCACAAAGCTATATAAAACAGATATCTCTATTATTCACACTCAATATGCTAACTGTTTTTTTTATTGTAAATTTATCTCACCTAGCATATTTATCTAAATCATTTCGCTTAGGTATGCGCTCCCACGCAGAGCGTGGGAACGAGATAACAACTGAAAAATTACTTTTCAATAACATAAGCCGGTTCACGCATGGTAACAAATTCTTCCGCGGCGGTTGGATGGATACCTATAGTCGTATCAAAATCTGCCTTGGTCGCTCCTGCTTTTATAGCAACGGCTAAACCTTGGATAATTTCACCTGCGTCTGCCCCCACCATATGACAGCCTATTACCTTATCTGTTTTTTGATCGACCAATAATTTCATAAAGGTGCGCTCATCAACACCGCTAAGGGTATGTTTCATATGTTTAAAGTCTGATTTATACACTGCAACAGCATCAAATTTTTCTTTTGCTTCTTCTTCCGTATACCCAACAGTTGCAATATTAGGCTGCGAAAAAACAGCGGTGGCTATATATTTATAATCGACTTTTTGATGCGCTAAACTTTCTGGGCCATATAAATTTCTTGCCAGGGCCATACCTTCTGCTAAAGCAACTGGTGTGAGTTGCACGCGGTCAATCACATCCCCCACGGCATAAATAGAGGGCTCGTCTGTTTGAAAGTCATCGTTAACAATAATACTGCCATTGGCACTGAGTTTAACTTGAGTGTTTTCTAAACCTAAGTTTTCAGTTTTAGCTTTTCTACCCGTTGCGTACATGATGACATCGGCTTCGATAATAGAGCCATCTGTTAACTCGGCACGTAAACTACCATCACTTTGTTTTTCAATTCGCGCGATATTTTGGTTAAACGAAAGATTAATACCTTTTTTTCGCATTTCTTCGCAAGTAAACTCGCGAATATCCTGATCAAACCCGCGCAAAAATAAATCGCCTCGATAAAGCAAATGTGTTTCGCTACCGAGACCGTTAAAGATTCCAGCAAACTCAACAGCAATGTAACCACCACCAACAACAATGGCTCGCTTAGGGAATGTATCGAGATAAAAAACCTCGTTAGAACTGATAATGTATTCACTACCCGGAATAGCAGGCACACTAGGCCAACCACCTACCGCAATTAAAATGCGCTCAGCACTGTAATGTTTGCCATTTACATCCACCGTATGTGCATCAATCAAGGTAGCTCGTCCATGGATAATTTCTACACCAGCATTGGTCAGCATGCGGTCATAAATGCCATTTAGCCGTTCTATTTCTTTGGTTTTATTATCACGCAATGTGGGCCAATCAAATTGTGGTTCACCTACAGTCCAGCCAAAGCCTGTAGCTGCTTCAAATTCTTCGGAGAAATGTGAGCCGTAAACAAAGAGTTTTTTAGGTACACAGCCAACATTGACACACGTACCACCTAAATACAGATCTTCAGCCACCGCTACCTTAGCGCCAAAGCCAGCAGCAATACGACTAGCTCTCACACCCCCGGAGCCAGCACCTATTACAAATAAGTCGTAATCGTAAGACATCGTTGTTACACCTGGTTCGTCAAAAATAGCCGTCATAATACATGAATTCCATAGTCTCTCGTAATCAAGGGCTTTTATCGGGGTTATTGGATTAGACTATGATGTCTGGGGGCCTTTTATAGATAGCCAGTAGCCTGTAAAATCCCGGCATTAATCTCATTTGCAGTAGGAAATTACTATGGGTAGAGCATACCAAAACCGTAAAGAATCGATGGCCAAAACGTCTGATGCCAAGGCAAAAGTTTATAGTAAATATGGCCGTGAGATTTATGTTTGTGCCAAATCTGGCGGTGTTGACCCCGACGGTAATTTAGCGCTACGAAGCCTTATCGATCGTGCAAAAAAAGATCAGGTTCCCAGTCATGTTATCGAAAAAGCCATCGACAAAGCTAAAGGAGGCGCCGGTGAAGACTTTGCCCCGGCACGCTATGAAGGTTACGGCCCAGGTAAATGTATGGTCATCGTCGATTGCCTGACCGATAATCCTAACCGCACCTTTGGTGATGTACGCATGTGTTTTACGAAAACAAAAGCAAAAATTGGCACACAAGGGAGTGTTGCGCACATGTTTGACCACTGTGCCATTTTTGTTTTTAACGGCGATGACGAAGATAGCGTACTTGAAATACTCATGGAAGCCGATGTTGATGTGAGCGATATAGAATCTGAGGATGGTAAAATCACAGTTTTTGCCCCGCATACTGAATATAACAAAGCTAAACAAGCATTAAGCGATGCGATCACTGATATAGACTTTGATATTGATGAAATACAATTTATCCCACAAACCATGACAGTTATTCCCGAAGAAGATAAAGAGATGTTCGAAAAATTTATATCGATGCTGGATGACCTGGATGATGTGCAGCGTGTTTACCATAACGCAGAAATTTAATTTTAATAACAATAAAGTATTTTAAATCTGGATCCCCGCCTACGCGGGGACGAGGTCTACATTTTTAATATTTTTGGTCGCAAATGGACAAAAAAGCGATAACTCACCTTATATTAAAACACTAGATATCAGCTATACTTAAAGCAAATGGTAAGAATAATATTTACATGAAAAAGATTCCTTTTACTTATATCCGCCCTACCCGCAGTTTAAATTTACTATCCCATCGTGAAGTCGAAGGTGTCATGGACTCTAGACACCATACGTATGAACTATTTCGCAAATGTGCGCTAGCGGTTCTCAATACCGATAGTGAAGAAGATGATGCTGCACTGGTATTTGATGCCTTTAGTGATTTTGATATTCGCATCGTACCGCAATCAAGAGGTATCAAATTAGAAATATACAATGCACCCGCCTCCGCTTTTGTGGATGGAAAGATGATTAGCGGTATTCAAGAGCACCTTTTCTCTGTGTTAAGAGATATTGTATTTACTCACCATAAAATGTCGATGGACGGACAATTCGATTTTGATAGTGGGAATGGCATCACTGATGCTGTTTTCCGCGTACTACGCAATGCTGGCGTAGTTAAACCCAATGTTATGCCACAACTCGTTGTCTGCTGGGGCGGACACTCTATTCCTCGCCAAGAATATGATTTTACAAAGTATGTGGGTTATGAGTTGGGCTTAAGACGATTAAATATTGTCACAGGCTGTGGTATTGGTGCGATGAAAGGGCCAATGAAAGGTGCTGTAGTTGGTCATGGCAAACAACAAATTCAAGATGGCCGCTATATTGGAATTACCGAACCTGGCATTATTGCCTCTGAATCACCCAACCCAACGGTTAATGAGTTGGTGATATTACCCGATATCGAAAAACGTTTAGAAGCCTTTGTGCGTTTATCTCACGGTATTATTGTTTTTCCTGGTGGTGCGGGAACGGCAGAAGAGGTGTTGTATTTATTGGGCTTATTGATGCACCCGGAAAATCAATCTGTACGCATGCCTGTTGTCTTTGCAGCATCGAAAAAAAGTGCGGGTTACTTTAAAAGCCTTGATCAATTTATTCGTTTTACTTTAGGCGATGAAGCCACTCAATACTATGAAATCATTATTGATGATCCTGCACAAGTCGCGAGAAAAATTCAGCGTGGTGTTGAAAAAGTTCATCAATACCGTCGTAAACACAGCGAATCCTATGCCTATAATTGGCAATTGCATATTCCTGCAGCGCTACAGCAACCTTTTTCACCGACCCATGAAAATATGGGCCAATTAAAATTGCACCGCAACCAACCAAGTTTTGAATTAGCCGCAGAACTTCGTCGCGCTTTCTCAGGAATTGTGGCAGGAAATGTAAAAGCAGAAGGTATTGAACATATTAAAAAACATGGTCCCTACCAACTCCGTGGGGACAAAGAACTCATTGAGGCGCTAGATAAATTATTAATTTCGTTTGTCGATCAAGGAAGAATGAAACTTAAAGGTGACTATGAGCCTTGTTATAGGTTGTCATCATGAAGAAGTTCTACTAACTACCTGTGATAATAAAAACAATTTAATATAATGGTCATATTACCTATCAAGTAAATGCCAATAACTAAGACCTTCTACCACTGAGTAATCATTGCACACACCCGTACCAATGGCATATATACTTTTACCTGAAGCCAAAGCGGTCAATGCCAAACTATAAATTGCTTTTCCACCATCAGTAGTTGTATCAAAAGAAAAGTGTGAATTATAGTCTGCACTGCTACATACTGCTGGTTCTAGTGCAATCAATCGGTCAAACTTTACTATACCTCGTCCATCTCGATCTATTCGCACATCAACGACCTTTCCTCCAGGAACTGAGCCATACGAAAAAGTAAAGTTAGAATAAATAAATAAAAATATTAAAGTTAATGACTTTTTCACACACACCTCTAAAGATATCTAGATTAAATTAAAAAAAATACAATAACGACTCTCATAGTATTTGAGACACTATTATACGTAAAGCTATCTACTCATAATAGATCGTTTCCGTTGACGAAACTTTTGCATAAGGTTCACTGCTACCATCCTTTTTAAGCAATAAAATTTCATAAGGACGAAAGTCCATTCCACTGTCCATTCCTGGACTTCCCATAGGCATACCTGGAACGGCAAGCCCAATGGCCTCTGGTTTTGTATTTAAAAAATGCTTCACAACATCAGCGGGAATATGTCCTTCGAAGACATAGCCCTGAGTTGAAGCTGTGTGACAGGCCTGATAACCCGGGGCAACACCTAATAATTTTTTGGTTTCATTAAGGTTGTCAGGGTGTTTTACTTTTGTTCTAAAACCGGCCTCCTCCATGTGATTGACCCAGTTTATGCAACAGCCGCAAGTGGGGCTCTTATAAATTAGTAGCGGACGTAGCGATTGCGCATTTGTTGAGGCTATAAACATCGCATTCAACAAGAAAAAGCTCAGCACCATAAGAATTTGTGTTTTGTGAAACCAGGGAGATATTTTCATGTTATATGAATTCTATACATGTTATGAACCAATAAAGAGTGTAACGCAGTTAGCTATGTAGCGCTGTGACACGCTCCATGCTAATAAATGGTTTATTATATTTTGATGTTGATTGAAGGCTTATCAGGGTCGACCCGACGGTCACCAGACGAGCGTAAATCAATCAGCGGCTTGACATTACGTTGCCGTCGGTCTTTACCCCGCTGTTTTTTTTGTTTGGGCGGCTGAACTACCACCGGCTGTGCATCTTTATTAATTTCAGTACTCTCTGTAGCGGCTTCGCTAGAGGCAGTTTTGTTTATTTTAGGCGTAGTTATAGGTGGGTGTAGCGGACCAATATTAATCATTATGCACCCTCCTCTAATTTACGGGCTATATGGATAACAAATTTTATAACAGCGCTGTTTATTTGTTCAACAGTCCTATAAAACAAGATTAAGCCTTGCTTATTCTTTATATCGGCAGTTTACGTATTTTTTTAGAATGAATATGCAAAAATGTGATGAAGTTTACATTTTGTCACTTTAAGAAAGCCATATAACATTATGAAAAATAAATATTTTTATATTTTATAGCTGGACAGAATATTGACTCAGTAAGTACAACTCAGTAAGAAAACACTTACCAAATATAATCAATCTGTTTACCTTAGCCGCAATCAACTACTCGCTTGGAGTGTACCAATTCAACTGCTTATGCAAACTAACCACGCCACCTATGATTAATAAGGTAGGAGCATGTACATCTTCGTTTTCAATAAGCCCAGGTAAACTCGATAAAGTGCCAGTTAACACACGTTGGTCTGGCCGCGTACCTTTTTCCACCAAAGCTACCGGTGTGTCTTTATCACGCCCACGTTTTATTAATTCTGCAAAAATGGCCGATAGATTGAGCAGGCCCATGTAAAATACCAATGTTTGGTTAGTATCCATCAATGATTGCCAGGGTAAATCGATATCACCCGCTTTAGTATGACCAGTAATAAAGCGTACTGACTGCGCATGATCTCGATGAGTTAGAGGGATACCTGCATAAGCAGCACAACCAGAAGCAGCCGTAATACCGGGAACTACTTGAAAAGAAATGTTATTTTCAGCCAACAGCTCAATCTCTTCACCACCACGACCAAAAATAAAAGGATCTCCTCCCTTCAAGCGCAGAACTCGTTTCCCCTCTTTGGCGAGATCAACTAATAACTGATTAATGCTTTGCTGTGGTACCGCATGATCAGCTCGCCGCTTGCCCACATAAATGCGTTCGGCATCTCGCCGTACTAGATTAAGTACACCATCACTCACTAGACGATCGTAGAGCACGACATCAGCTTGCTGCATCAAACGCAGTGCTTTAAAGGTTAATAAATCTGGATCACCAGGACCTGCACCAACCAGATAAACTTCACCGACTATTTCATCTCCACTCATCGACGACAATAATGCTTTGATTCCCTCCTCTGCCTCATGCGTGTTACCTGCGAATGCTTTTTCCGCGATGGGTCCATCAAATACTTTTTGCCAAAACCGTAAACGCTGTTCAGTAGATCTCAGGGTTTGCTTAACACTATGCCGAAACTGACTGGCCAGTTTAGCCAGCATTCCATAGCCAGAGGGAAACATAATTTCTAGTTTGGCGCGAATTTGTCGTGCCAAAACTGGTGCTTCACCACCACTACTAATGGCAATCATCAATGGTGAACGATCAACGATGGATGGTGTAATAATGCTACACAGTGCAGGTGAATCAACAACATTAACGGGTAACTTTTTTTCTTGAGCAAGCGCAGACACATGAGCATTAACGGCATCATCATCCGTTGCACAGATCACCATCATCCCGAGACCAAGATCTTGGTCTTCAAACTCTCTCTGAATATATTGCCCACCACTATCCTTAACCAAGGCTAGCATTTCATCGGTGGCATAGGGCGAAACAACGATTAACTTAGCTCCCGCCTGAGCAATTAAACGGGCTTTACGTGTCGCAATAGTGCCGCCACCCACAAACAAACATGACCGATCGTTAAGATCGAAAAAAAAGGGC
Source organism: Cellvibrionaceae bacterium (assembly GCA_050298695.1). Lineage (GTDB taxonomy): Bacteria > Pseudomonadota > Gammaproteobacteria > Pseudomonadales > Cellvibrionaceae > CANLBN01. Next base: position 6,118 of record JBNKUQ010000058.1, on the reverse strand, counting down.
ATGTATTTCATAAAAGATTTTATTTGCTTTTCTAGTATTAGTAAGAGTTTACAGATAACAGCTCACAGTCTACAGAAATGGCTACTTCTTTTACTGTAAGTTGTGAACTATTGTCTGTTAGCTAGCTTCAAGCTATCTTTTTAAGCCCACCCATATAAGCTTGTAATACGGTAGGGACAGCGATGCTCCCATCTTCTTGTTGATAGTTCTCCATAATGGCTAATAAAGTACGGCCAACCGCTAACGCAGAACCATTGAGCGTATGGAGTAATTCTGGCTTACCCGTTTCTGGATGACGATAGCGTGCTTTCATTCGCCGTGCTTGAAAATCGTAAAAATTACTACAGGAAGAAATTTCTCGGTACTTATTCTGCGAAGGCACCCATACTTCTATATCGTAGGTCTTGGCTGCAGAAAAACCCATATCGCCGGTGCATAGTACAATGGTACGATAAGGTAGCTCGAGCTTTTGTAAAATAGTCTCAGCACATGCTGTCAAATCCTCCAAAGCCTGATCAGAATCTTCGGGCCTTACAAAATTAACCAGTTCTACTTTTTCAAATTGGTGCTGACGAATTAAACCTCGTGTATCGCGCCCATGACTACCGGCTTCACTACGAAAACACGGTGAATGACAAACAAACTTTAACGGAAGCTGATCTTCTTTTTGTAATAACTCATCGCGCAATATATTCGTCACAGGCACTTCTGCTGTAGGAATTAAATATAAATCGCGTTCATCATTGGTTTTAAATAGGTCTTCTTCAAATTTAGGTAATTGTCCTGTACCAAAGAGGGAGTCTTTATTCACCATAAAAGGGACATAAATTTCTCGGTAGCCGTGTTCATTAGTATGTGTATCCAACATAAATTGAATTAAAGCCCGTTGCAAACGAGCTAACTGGCCCTGTAGTACCGCAAAACGTGAACCGGTGAGTTTTGATGCTATTTCAAAATCAAGTTCACCATTTTTTTCGCCAAGATCCACATGGTCTTTAATAGCAAAAGTAAATTGTTTAGGCTCACCCCAACGACGAATCTCTACATTGTCGTCTTCATTTTTTCCCTCAGGCACACTGTCAGCGGGTAAGTTAGGAATGCTGCTGAGCAAGTCACTTAACTTCTCCTGCACCGACTTAAGTGCTTCTTGTGCATCAAGATCTTGTTGTTTTAAAGATTCTACCTCTGCTAATAAAGGGGCAATATCTTCGCCCGCAGCTTTAGCTTTACCAATATTTTTTGCGCGGGCATTACGCTCTTGCTGTAGTGATTCCGATGTTACTTGTAGCGTTTTACGTTCGGCCTCCAAAGCGGAAAAAACATCGGCATCAAAATGATAACCGCGCGTTGCTAATTTTTTTACAACCATATCAAGTTCTGCGCGAACTAGTTTTGGGTCTAACATAAAAAATTCCCAATGACTTTACAAAATTAAAAAAAACGTTGTGCTAATAACATTGCTGCTACCGCGCATACTAAACATCCAATCACCGTGCTAACAACATAAGTTAGCGCTAATATCCACTGACCATTTTGCCAAAGTAAGATGCCATCTAGTGCAAATGTCGAAAACGTCGTTAATGCACCTAGAAAACCAACGGCAAGAAAAGGCCGCCACTCTACGGGCATAATACCTTTTTCCATAATTAACACATAAATAAGCCCGATTAAGGATGAACCAATCAGGTTAGCTGACCATATAGCCCAAGGAAAGTGTGGGGCTGTTTGTGGTAAAAGTTGTATCAAACCATAACGGCTCATCGCACCCAAAGCACCACCTAAAGCCACCACCAACCAAGTCATACCTTATCACCTGTGTGTTTACTATTTGATGGATAACGTAGATGGTTACTGGCCAAATCCAAACCTTTTAAATAATCCATTTTTTCTTTTATCTTAATTTCTAAGCCACGAGTAACAGGAAAATAATACTGTTTATCGGCTAAAGGCTCTGGAAAATAATTTTCTCCCGCGGCATAAGCATCAGGTTCATCATGGGCATAGCGGTATTCCGTCCCATAATCTAATGTTTTCATAAGCTGTGTGGGTGCGTTGCGCAAATGCATGGGCACATCATAATCCGGTAATTTGGCAATGTCGCTCTTGGCTGAGTTAAACGCATTATACACCGCATTACTTTTAGGTGCTGCTGCCAAGTAGAGAACAGCTTGAGCAATAGCAAGTTCGCCTTCAGGACTACCCAAGCGTTCTTGTACATCCCAAGCATTAAGGCTTATTTGCAGGGCTCTCGGATCGGCATTACCAATATCCTCAGTTGCCATTCGCACCACTCGTCGCGCGATATAAAGCGGATCACAACCGCCATCCAGCATTTTCATACACCAATAAAGTGCAGCATCGGGGGCAGACCCTCGGACAGATTTATGCAAAGCAGAGATTTGCTCATAAAAAATATCGCCACCTTTATCAAAACGGCGAACATCTCCGCCAATCACTTCCGCAATTATTTCTTTTGTTAACTTTCCATCAACCGCAAGATCAGATGCAATTTCTAGTAAGTTAAGCGCCTTGCGAGCATCTCCATTTGCCGATGTTGCTAATAGTTGAATTAATTCTTCCGTATATTTAAGTTGAAGTTTTCCAAGCCCTCTGCCCAAATCTTCCAATGCATGTTTCAATAAAGTTGCAATACCCTTTTCACTAAGGGCTCGCAATACATAGACTCTACAACGCGATAGCAATGCATTATTTAATTCAAATGAAGGGTTTTCCGTTGTCGCGCCAATAAAGGTAATCGTTCCATTTTCTACATAAGGCAAAAAAGCATCTTGTTGTGATTTATTAAAGCGATGTACTTCATCAATAAACAACAAAGTGCGTTTAGCATTTTGCTGCAAATGAAACTCCGCCTTGGAAACAGCATCACGAATATCCTTAACGCCTGCCATAACCGCCGATAAGGTAATAAAATGCGCATCGATAGTGTGCGCTAATAATTTAGCCAAAGAAGTTTTTCCAACCCCTGGCGGGCCCCAAAATATCATCGAATGGATTTGACCCTTATCAATAACATCTCGCAAGGGTTTTCCCTGAGCTAATAAATGCTCTTGTCCGATATAGTCGTTGAGGTGCTGGGGTCGTAGCCGGGCAGCCAGAGGAATATAGCGCTCGCCCTCCCCGTTTGAAAAAAGGTCTTTAGTCATTTTTCAAGATATCGACACCAGTGGGAGGTTCAAATTCAAATAAGGCGCTATCGATTGGCTGATTGATTTTTATCGCATCAAAGTTAAATGTCGTCGTTTGCTCAAGACTATCGGTCAGAATCATTGTTGTTAAAACTGCTTCGGTAAAAATCAATCGCAGTTCAGTAAAGTTGCTACTATTTGCCTTTGGAGTTAGTACAAAGCCATTCACTGGTGATTCTATTCTTTCAACGGAATAATTCTCGGTAATCTTTTCAACATTACCACTTAACAATAAAGCCGGAGACTGATCGACACTGTCAGAATAAGGACTAACTGTCACTTGTTCTAAATCGGGATCATATAGCCAAATACTTTTTAAGTTCGCAATAACTTTTTGCGGAAAAGGTTGTAGAGTATCCCAATAGAAATATCCCGGAGACTTAACATTAAACGTCCCTGAAGACTGCTGCAACAATTCACCCGTACTATCAGTCACTGTTTGATTAAAATTACCCTGAAAAGTCTCATAAGTTTTAAGCCTCTCAGCCAAGTCTTCCGTTGCTGTTTTAGCCAGTAATTGCAAAGCGAATGCACTAGTCGCAATGCCTAGAATAAGGTTTGATAGTATTTTAATTCGCTTCATACAAAGAGTCTCTGTTATCTAGGGGGGGGAGGTGCCAACACTTCACGTGAGCCATTATGCCCAGCTTCACTGATAACACCACTGGCCTCCATTGTTTCAATTAACCTAGCAGCACGGTTATAACCAATACGTAACTTTCTCTGCACCGAAGAAATAGACGCTTTACGCGACTCGGTGACAAAAGCAACGGCTTCGTCATAGAGCGCATCGCTTTCATCATCACTATCTTCATCCCCGGTACTCATGCCTGGTACAGGAATGTTATTAGTGCTTTCATCAATGACACCCTCTAAATAATTAGGTTCGCCACGACGCTTCCAGTCCGCAACAACTTTATGGACTTCGTGATCATCAACAAATGCACCATGCACACGGGTTGGAACATTAGTACCTGAAGGTAGATATAACATATCGCCATGGCCAAGCAGCTGATCTGCACCACCTTGATCCAAAATAGTTCGTGAATCAATTTTCGAAGAGACCTGGAAGGCAATCCGTGAAGGTACATTGGCTTTAATTAAGCCCGTGATAACATCAACGGACGGGCGTTGCGTTGCTAACATTAGATGAATGCCTGCTGCCCTTGCTTTTTGCGCAATCCTTGCGATAAGTTGTTCAACTTTTTTGCCGACGATCATCATCATATCGGCAAATTCATCAATCACCACAACAATAGCAGGCAATGATTCTAATGGTGGCGCACTCGCCTCTTCTTCGCCGGCAATAAATTCTTCTTCGGGCCGCCAAAGCGGGTCTAAAATTGGATCACCTTTTTTAGTGGCATCGTCCACTTTACGATTATAGCCAGCCAAGTTTCTCACACCTAACGCCGCCATCAATTTATAACGCCTTTCCATTTCGCCCACACACCAACGCAAACCATTAGCCGCATCTTTCATGTCAGTAATAACTGGCGTTAATAGATGTGGAATACCTTCATAGACAGAGAGTTCTAACATTTTTGGATCCACCAAAATCAAACGCACGTCTTTTGGACTAGATTTGTACAACAAGCTCAACAGCATTACATTAATACCAACCGACTTACCGGAACCCGTTGTACCAGCAACCAATAGATGCGGCATTTTTGCTAAATCGGCAACAATTGGCTCACCCGCTATGTCATGCCCTAGGGCTAAAGTCAGCGGTGATTTTGAATGTTCATAAACATCTGATGACAGCACCTCACTGAGCCTGACCATTTCGCGATGCTCATTGGGAATTTCAATTCCCATCACCGTTTTGCCAGGAATAATTTCTACCACACGCACACTGACAACAGCCATTGAGCGGGCTAAGTCTTTCGCAAGATTAGTAATGCGACTCGCCTTAACCCCCGCAGCTGGCTGGATTTCAAAGCGTGTCACCACGGGACCAGGCAATACGGAAACAACTTCTGCTTTTACACCAAAATCTTGCAGCTTCAATTCTAATAAGCGCGACATCGCATCTAATGATGCTTCAGAAAAGCCTTTGTCATTTGAGTGATCGGCTGGATCAAGCAAACTGAGTGGGGGCAGCTCACCGGTTACTGGAGCATCAAACAAAGATGTTTGCTTTTCTTTTTCAACACGCTGACTCACTTTAGGTTTTGTAGCGGGTAACTCAATAGTTGGGGGGATGCGTTCTTTATTTTTTTGTACCTGGCGAGCTAGATTTTCTTTTCGGGCAGAAACCGTTTCTTGTACATCTTTTTCTTCTTGTTTTTGCAAACGGTATTGTTGCAAGCGATCAATCGCCCAAGAACTAAATTGTAAGGTATAAAAACCCGTGGTATCCATCAACCACAACCAAGAAATATCAGTAAAGATGGTGATGCCAAATAAAGCCATTGCTAGTAGTAACAAATTGGCTCCAACAAAGCCAAAAGCACCTTCTACAGCGGTAGCGACTGTGATTCCCAATATGCCGCCATTAGAGACAGGTAAACTGGCGCTCTCCTCACCAAATTGAATCGCCACCAAGCCCGTACAAGCCACCATAACCAAAACCAAACCAATGATACGAACCAAAAACATCAACGCATCAAAGGGTAAGAATTGATTGCGTTCGCGAAAAACTCGCCATACTCGATAAGCAATCATGACGGGAAATAAGTAAGCGATATAACCGAAGAAAGAAAAAAAGCGATCAGCAATCCATGCGCCAGTAGGACCCGCTGTATTTTGAATCGTGCCACTCGCTCCCGTGCTCGACCAGCCGGGGTCATCTTGCGAGTATGAAGACAAAGCCAATAATAAGTAGACACAAAGTAGCAACCAGCCAATTAAAGCCCCTTCTTTTATGATGCGCATCAAGGCACTTTGCACTGGCGAAATGTCGTCACCAG
>JBNKUQ010000057.1:0-19338 GCA_050298695.1 Cellvibrionaceae bacterium | reverse complement strand
AAAAATTTGTGTTGCATTTGCTTCGCCAGGAGAACGAAACTCCAACATATCACCACCTAGAGCGGGGTTAAACTTGTGTTTAAGAATAGCAACAAGTCGACCACTTTCGGCTTGGACAATGCGGTCTATATAAACGAATTCTGCATCTGAAGCATCGATACTCACCGTCTCGTATAGCTGCTCTATTTTCAATTCATCATCACCAATTTCAAGGCGGAGCAAGGTGTAATTATTGCTGCCCATTGCGCGCCCAATGGGTGTTGACTCGGAGTATTCAGAACGTTTTTGTAAATTCCAGCTTTGCGGCTTATCAAGGCCCCAAGGCGCAGGTGACTCAGCAGTTAATAACGCATCTCTTGAGGCACGGCTAACAGGTGCTTCTACATCCCCAACTAAGGAATAGTCGAAAGAGGTTCTAATAAAGGCAATGCGACCATCTTTTAGCGTGGTCGGATGAGTATCGTGGAACTCACCATGAGTGAGCTGGGTGATTTCTTCACCCTGATCCGTCATAGAATGCAGCAAAGAGGCGTGATCTTTGAGTGGTACTCGATAACAACCTTCTGGTACTTCAACAGAGTTAGGGCCATTACCAGCAGAACGGTTTGATGAAAAGACTATTTTACCGTCTAGCGTATAGGTTGGATTAGTATCGTGCCCCTCATTAGCTCTTTCATCTTCCTTAATAATTCTACGCAAAGCTTTGGTAGAAAAAACATACTCGTAAATATTCCAGGTGTAATCTGTTGTATTTTCTGTATCCTCAGGACCATGTGCAGCGAAGACCATTTTCGTTCCGTCAGGGGAAATATTGATATCTTTTACATCATAGTCGGATGAGCCAAAGTAACCACTAAGAATATCTCTATTAACCGCATCAACATCGATCCCGGAGCGTTCATATAGTTTGGCACCAGGGTTAAACATGTAAGGAGAGTACAGAGCTAAAGGGCTTTCGCTATCGGCCATACGCGCTTGGTCAAAACGCTCATTATTCTCTGTAGCCGTCGTCTCGACATCGCGTTCAACATAAACAACCGGCGTGTCTTTCGCTAGCGACAGATCGCTTGAAGACTCTGATGAGCTCTGCTTACTATCACCAGAGCAAGCAGAAAGAATGACTGAAAGGGCGATAACGGATAGGGGGATCGATTTTTTAAACAAAATATTCATGCTGCACTCTTGATTACGTTTATCAGCCAGCGAATCATTATTGTTGCTGGCTTTGAGAGTTAATCTACTGTTGGTACATTTCACATCAGCACTATCAAATAGTGCTACAACAATGTTACTAATAAATAGGTACTTACAGTCACTTCCTGTCAATTACTGCAAATGCGTTCTAATTGCTGGGAGACTACTACCAGTCACTGCTAGCTATCATTTACTGATCATTCTTTGATCTATTTATTTATCCATTATAGGCAGATAACTTGCTGTAATTAGATCGCTTGTTTTAAGTTAACTAAAGCTCGGTCAACTTAGTTAAGCTGTCATTTATTGAACAGGCTACTTGTTTTATCACCGCTCACCAGGGGGGGCTGAGAGCTAGGTTTTAGCAGCGTTAAAGTTCAAAGACAATAACAGCCATAGACGGATCATGGCACTAATAGCCTAAGAAATAAACTTTTTTACCCGTTAAAAACAAGTTTATTTTAAAAAGGAGACATCCATCACGCTTACTGAGAGAAACAGTTTGGGCGTAAAAACACGTACAGTTCACGGACGTTTTTTGTACAAGAAAACTAGGCTATAGACGGCTAGAAAAAGAAAGGGATGTATTTTTTCGAAGTCATGCCCGCTTAGGCGGGTATCCAGAGCTATCGAGGCCAATTTTAGTCTGGATTCCCGCCTGCGCGGGAATGACTATTAGCTAGGCAGGAATAGGAATTTGTACCTGACTGGCGTTTGAGAAACATCCTCAGCGCCAAAATTCATTTTTTTAATTCGTGCAATAATTTTTGCTTCAAGCTTACTATCTCGGAGTTCACTTGAAATTAACTTGAAGTTAGAGACAGAACCATCTGGCTCTATCCAAATTTTAAACACAAAATTTCCAGAGAGTTCAGGCTGATTCAACAAAGCCTGGTAGTAAAGCGAAAACACATTACTCTTCGTGCTTTCAAAGGTGCGACGAATTTTTTCCATATTGCGCTGACTCTGCTGCGACGAGGCATAGGCCTGACTTCCACTGGCACCACCACCATTAGCAACCAAACCATCAACAGCAGTGGTTGTATGCTGGGCAAGTGTAGTGGATGAATTGTTTAAGGTGTTGCCATCAATATTAATACCACCACTTCTACGAGATGCCGTTTCGCCACCCAAGACATTACGCGTGCTTCGCGCAGCACTGCCAATTTTATTATCTGAAAGGTTCTTATTCTTTAATTTATTAACATCTAAAGAGCCTCGTAAAGCACTTAACTGGCTAGACAATTCGTTTAGGCCTTGCGAGCTTTTAACGGAAATCTTTTCTTCCACTTTATTGGTTTTAACTGCTGTCTTCTCAGCAGAGCCTGACTTTTTCGTAGGAGTTTTAATTTGAGCGACTTTTGGCTCTGGTTTTGTAATTTCTTTGGGCTTGGGAACCTCTTTAACCACTTCTGGCGGTTTGATAGGCTGCGGTTTGGGTTCAACCAATGGTTTAGGAGGCTCAACTGGCTTAAGAATGAGCTTAGTAATGACTAGGTCTGTCTCAGGCTCCTCGTATTCTTTTTGCAATTCGGGCAAAAAAGGAATAACCAGAAAAAGAATTAGCAACAGTATTAATGAACGCTTAACTGTCTTTTTAAACCTTGTCTCTTGCTCTTCATTCGCTGTCCAAGGCAAATCTAAGTCGAGAGCCATTGGCTGCACAGCAACAGGCTCTACATAGACTGGGTAAGATTCTGTCGTATCTGACATAATGTATTGTTGTGCAACAGACATATTAACCACCAACCGCTTTTGTGCTTGCTACAGGAGCCGTTCCAGTATTTAAACTAGGGCCGCTCGATACAACATGATTAACTGCAAGTGAAATATTCCGATAGTTTTGTAAACGACAAGTCGCCATAACGCTCTTGAGAATTTCATAGGGCACGGATTTGTCCCCCATGATAGTTACTGCGAAGCCATTTTCTTTTTCAAAACCTGTTAACGCTTCACCTTTGTTTTCTGTATTGAGATCTAGCGCCTTAGCCAAAGGCTCAATAACTTCATCCGGGTTTTTAATGATATCTTCTATTTTCGCTACCATTTCACCTTCGAGCCAAACCTCATCTTTGTTGATAGAGACCGTTAACTCTTTATGGGGTGTTGTTCCCGTGGTGGAACCTGGCAACTCTACAAAGCGTGCATTTTCAATGTTTTCGCTTTCTCCCGAATTTAATAACAGAAAGAAAACCAATATAGTGAAAATATCCATCAACGAGACCAAGCTTAGCTTAACGGCAAAGGGAGCTTTTTTACGCTGATATAAAAAGGTAGATCCAATCATAGTTAACTCGCATCACCCAAGGAAACCTCGGGGAATAATTCAATTTCAACAAGGCTTGATACCACGACCTTCTTGTATGACTTCACGGCATCCATCGTTGAAACCAAATGTTGATAAGGTATCTGCGGCGAGGATAAAACCAATACTTCTCGCTTTTCTTTTAACTGTTCTTGCTCTTTTAACGCTTGCATCACTTTTGACAAAAGCTTGAAATCATAGATTTTTGACCCGTCCACTGCCACTGTAGCTGGGATCTCTTGCACCATGGTGTTAGTTGGGTAAAAGACTTTTATGCTTGCATCATCAATTCGCACTTCTAGTTTAGACTGTGGGTCTGCACTAGAAGTTGTGCCCCCTGTTAACTCAGGCAATTTAATTTCCAATACCGTAATTTGTGCAAAGGTAAGACTCAACAATAATACCGGCACCAGTACGATCATCAAATTCAGGAATGCCGTGACATCAAGTTCGGCATCGTCTGTTGGCTTGTATCGATACTTAAAGCTCATGGTAAGCCCCCCTTCTTAACTCCGAGGAACCAGTTGAGGCTGATTGACATCCGCATCGTTTGAAGGCTTGAGGTCTTGACCTGAGCGAGCGATGCCGGCTTCAATGAAGCGGTGCAATGTCATCATGTTTAAGAACTTCACAGCAGCCATTTCAATACTGGTAACAATTGCTGCGGTTTTGTTTTGCAACATGGCATGTAGTACCAATAAAGGAATTGCAGCGATGAGTCCGAAAGCAGTCGTGTTCATTGCTACAGAAATTGATGTTGATAGTAACTGGGATTTTTGTGCAGGATCGGCATTTGCTACTGCGGTAAAAGCTCCAATCAAACCGATAATCGTACCTAGCAGCCCTAAAAGAGTGGCCACATTGGCTAAAACAGAGAGATAGCCTGTTCTTTTTTCAAGGCGAGGTAAGGCTTCCAGCATGCCTTCACTCATCGAGTTCTCTACATCGGCTCTTTGACGCGATACTTTCATCATATCGAGCCCACAAGCGATGATACGGGTAACCGGTGCGGTATTTTCCCGGGAAAAAGATTGCATTTTTTCAACGTCTGTTGTTCTTAACAATGGAAGGAAATCGTTAAATGCTCTCGCGTTTTTTAGCTTTTCACGCGAAAGGAATAGCCAGCGCTCAAGAGCGATAATTAGACCAATTGCAAATACGAAGGCGATAGGATAGAGAAACAATCCCCCTTCCTGAAAAAACTTAACTACGGTGCTATAGATGTCGGCCATAATAATCACTCTTTTAAATCAAACAATTAAAAACAAAACAACCTTGTTGTTACTTATTTTTACGTCCTTTTACTCGACAAGCTTTTACTTAACGGGCTCTAGATCCATTTCGTCGTATATATTCATTGATCGCAACATGATATTTCTATCAACAATACTCAAGGTATCGTCATTTTTGCGTTCAATTTTCCACTTTAAGTCATCGGGAGAGTCCGTTCCCTTCCAAGGAACAAAATAACTGACCGATGGTTGTTCTTTATCGCCAATGAAGCGCGACTCTAGTCGAATGAGATCCTCTTCGGCATTAGCCACACTTTGCTTGGCTGTATCTGACTGTGCAAGTGCAGAAACTGAGAATAAACATGCTGAGAATAATATAATCCACATTTTCCTAATCCTTTTTGTAGCAATTATTATTAATATTGACAAAACGACTCTGAACAACATATTTGACTTGATTATAGGACGAGTCAACAAACGGTACATCAAGCAAATGCCGCAAATGAGACATTGATCAAATTTTTCTCTAGGCAATTTTTTTTGATATAACAAAGATATATAGAAAAAAGCTTTCATATCACGAAACTGGCTTATTACTAGCATCTTGTGTTTGTATTTTAAGATCTGTCGCCATTCCCGTGCGCTCTTGTATTTCAATAAGCCACTGGGCAACCTCTACGTTTTTCCCACCCGTAAGGAACTGGTAAGCTTCGATATGCTTTTGCGCTTTCACATCATCATTCAGATAAAGGTCATATAACACACCTAAATTTAAATGCGCCTCTGGAAAATCTTTCCATATCGCCAATACATCGGCATAAGTACTTTTTGCTGTTAAAAAATCACCCTGCATACGTTTTACTTTAGCAAGGCGTAAATAGGCATTCACATTATTTTTATTTAACAAAATAGCGATAGAAAATCGCTCTTCGGCTTCACTTAAATTATTTTTACTCAAGGATATATCACCAAGCATCACCCAAGGACCAGATAGTTTTTTATCGGTTTCGGTTAACCCAATTAAAATAGCTTCGGCTTGATCGTAATTTTCTGCTTCAAAAGCACGCTGAGCAGATATAAACGTTTTCACCGATTCTTGCTTAACCGATCCCCATCGATTCAAATAGGGGTTTTCTTTAGACTTATACGGAATCGCTTGCCCTTTAGAATTTACTTTGACTTTAGGAATAAATTCCAAGGTAGAGACAGTGTTTTCAGCTACAGGCTTATAAACGACAGGAGAACCATCATCAAGTACAGGAGCAGAACCACAAGCACTCAAAAGCAAGGCCAGCAATAAACCAATAATTTCGTTTCGAAACTTTTTAAAACACTGGATGTTAATATATTCCATCACCATAACTCACTATTAATTCAACTTTATCGAAGCGTTTCGGATTTAGCTCTCGCATTTCTGAAAAGCTGTTATTAATCCACTCGTTAAACTGGCCACTCCACGCACGATCGATATTAGCTTGATGCAGATCAACAGCCAATTGATCAAATGGCGAAGCTTGCTCATCAATGACAGAAGCATAAACTTGTTGATCTTCCGCTGACAAACCACCTGGTATCGGAGCATCGCGAAGTTCGTTAGCAAAGCGGCGATACAACACGCCTATTTTATAACTAGACATAGCAACAAACTCTAAGATGCCATAGCCCGCCGCCGTTTCGTAACTATTAGAGGCTTTTTGCAACCATTCGTTTTTCTCTGGAATGCTTTTGATAATAGGCAAAGTCAATTCAACTTGATCAAATAAAACTGAATAATAGTCACCATATTTTGCGTTTGCCCAAGCGCCCAACCAGCGACTACGATCTGTTCTTTGTGACCCGGCCTTACGATCACTTTTAATAATATTATCCAACCAATTATTAAATATTTCTTGATTACCTAAACTCTCATTATTTACCGCCAAACGATATTGAGCTTCCATAAAATTATCAAAGGGCTGAGGATACTGCTGTACATAGCTTTCAAACTTCAAATTAGCGGATTTAATATTCTTGTTTTTCTCATACATGGTTCCAGCCAAGAAGAGAGCTTCTTGGCGAATTTTAGGATCAGGATCATCTCGCACGAGAAGATCATAAGCACTTGCTGCATTCCCCCACTCTTCATTCCGTTCATAAGCGAAGGCTAATTTACGCTGATACTCCACGGCATATTCATAACCTGGATATAACTGTTGCAACTCCAATAGTTCTACAATAGCTCGCGACCACAATTTAGCTTCTAGCAACAAAGTCGCCGCATCGTATTGCGCTGTTACACGAATGGGTGAATCGGGGGTAAGCTGTTTTATTTTAAGTAATTGATCAATTGCAGCAATACTTTCGCCACCAGCAATCATGACTTCAGACTTTTTGTAAATAGATGCAGCTAAACGCTCGGAAATTTGCACATATTCTTCGGTGGCAGGATCAACGAGCGCTCTCTGATTTGCATAATTATCTTCTGCTTGTTGGTAATCTTCTAAATTAAAGTAAGAAAGCGCAATAATGCCATAAGCAGTTTTCTTAAGCGTTTTATCTAGATTTGCGTTTTTCGTGATTAAATTCGATGAAACATCAATTGCTTCTTTAAAACGATTCAAACCAAATAAATATTCTGCAGCATTAGTTAATACCGCAGGTGAGCGTTTGTCGGTATGGAATTTCTCTGCAAAGGCCAACATACTGTCTACGGCACTTTCTTTCCAGCTACGAACTTGAGAACTATCTTCGGCAAAACGTTTCTGTTGAGCTTGGCCCTCGTAAGCCACACCTGTCTTTAAGAAAGCAAGCTGTTTTTCATGTGCAATAATCACTGCGTAACCAGCATTAATAGTGTCTTCATTAACCTCTGGCAATAGTGGTTGATAAGCTACTTTTTTATATTCTTCAATAGCTTCAGGGTACTGATAAGAAGAATATAGCACTTCCGCTTTTAAGTAAGTAACCTCATCTGTACGGGAATCGCCTGGGAAGGTATTGATAAATTGCGTATAAAAATCAGCAGCTTTATCAAATGATGCAATTGAAAGCTCCTGGAGTTCACGTTTCTTCTCTGGAAGCTCTTCGATAAGTCGATTTTCTTCTATTAGTTTTGCTAACTCTTTTTGATGAAACTGGCCTTTACTATGAAAATGACTAGCTAACTCATTGATATAATCTTTAAGTATGGCTCTAACATCATCTCGAATTCCATTTTGACGAGACGCGTACTTGGAACCTAAACCATAACTATCAACATACTTTTCTTTTTCGATTAATGATTGAGATCCAAAGCCACCTTTTATGTAACTGTCAATCAACTTAACATTCATATCCGGCGCTTTCGCAGCATACGGATACTCATTTACATAAAGGCGAAAGGTAGACGCTGACTGCTCATATAATTCTTTCGTCAGATAATAGTCACCCAAATTATCGTAGACACGCCATACATATTCTTGTTTGGCCAGTTCAGAAATAGAGGAAATTTCTTCTGCTCCGCCAATTTTATCGAGCGCTAAACTTATTGATGACACCGAGTCTTTAACAAGAGGTTTTTCCTCTTGACTCAAGGATTCTGTGCTATCACTTCCCTTCAGTAATTGATTAAGCACCAATGTGAAGGAATCGATACTCTGTCTGTACTTGTATAACTTGTAGCGCGACCAACCTAACATATAGTGGGCATTCAAAGCCAAGTTAGGGTTACCCGATTCGATAACTTTGGCGTAAGCATATTCGCCTTCATTATATTGCTGGTTACTAAAATGAATATCGCCTTTACGAAAGTAAGCCTCGGAAATATTGACATAATTCGGGTAGCGCTCTGTCAATTGGGTTAAGCTTTTTAATGCCTCATCTTGAAGACCTTCGTTATCATAGGCCTTGGCTAACTGATATAGGACCTCGGCGTTATCTGGTGAATTAGGGTATTTTTCAAGAATATCGCGGTAAGCTTTAGCTGCTTCATTATAGTAACCTGAGTCAGTTGCTGCTTTATTCTGCCTTTGCACACCTTCCATCATATGCACATCAGCAATACGTCGTTCAATTTTTTCTTTAAGCTCCTTTTCTTCAAACAAGTTCAAAACCGCCTTATACTCTTGGCGCACTTCTTCATGAGTTAAGGGTTTAATCTCTACTGGGGGCTCACTATTAACAGTTTCTTTTTCAGGCTCATAGGACAAACTACCCAAGGTTTTTGGCTCGTTACTGCCACAACCAACCAAAAGCCCAACAATAGATAGACCAATAAAAATAGGTTGTTTTATGTTGTTAAGTAAATTTTCCATCTATTTGATATCCGTAGCGGGTTTTATCTTATTTGATGCGTCACTTACTGCTGGAGGGCGCTCAAGCGAAAGCAACTCTTTATCGTATAAGCGCGCTTTTGCCAAACGAGATTGCGCCCAATAATAGCGAATACGATTTTCATGCTTGTCTAATTCAGCATTAACTAGCTTACGCATGACCGGTTCTAAACGATCGATATAGTTTTCTGTTTTTTCTAATTCTTTCTGTAAACGCACACGATTATTTTTCACGAGCGCTTTGTAAGACTCAGGTTGTTTATAAGCAGAGTCCAGCTTAGTTAGCTTTTCCACTTTACTTTTTAACAAATCGAGTTCTTGCTGCGCAGTTTCTAACAGCGCCGTCATACGCTCTTGATCTTTTTCATCCAATGTTAGTGTGTATAACTTCAAATCAGACTTTTGTGTTTCCAATTTATTCTTTAATGTTTCACTTTTAGCAAAAAAATGGCCTAATTCTTGGTTGAAATTTTTCTTATCTGCATTTTCTAAAATAACATTATGCTCCTCAGAGCGACTCAGCCAAAAGTTGAGGTTATCTCTAATAACATATAAATCAGCTAACTCACGCAAAACTTCGCTAAACGCGTTACTTGACATTAAATCAATCAAAAAAGGCGTCAATTTTTGATAATCGATGGAAGGCGTAGTAGCGTACCAATCTGACTTGGCCATAATGGCTTCAATATTATTAATAAATTCTCTTGGTACGTTGAGGCGATCTATGATCACACGTGCTTCTGTTACCTTTTCAATGCCTTCTTTAAAAGCTTTTTCCGCAATGATATTACTTTCCAGTGCTTTACGCGGTTTATTTTGTTTTTCGTAAAGATAAGCCAATAATACTTTTGTCTCTTGAACTTCAGGAATAGCGATAGACCGCTGATTGAGCAATTTTAGTGCAGGGATCGCTTCATCGTATTTTTCTGATTTTATGGCACTCCATGCATAGGCGAGCAACGCGCGGTTAGAATACAAGCCGGTTGTGCGTATGCCCGACAAATGATTCCAAGCAATGGGCAGCTGCCCCGCTTCCAGAGCCAATTGTGCTAATCCATTTTTTGCCCGATCCGATAGCAATGCCAACTCATCACTTCGACTGGAATAATCAGAGACTTTTTGCAAGTAGCTAATCGCTTTGTCTACCTGCCCTTCTTTTAAAGAAACAATGGCAATATTAAAAAGGAAGTAAGGATAACCAGGCAAATAAGAAGAAAGTGATGCTTCAGTAGACTCGGTGAAATTACTGAGCGGTTTTTGATTGCCAATTAATGTCGCTAAATAATAATAATCAAAAAAGATATCTTTTGGGACAATACCTTCTATTTTGTTTAACGCATCATTAGCATTCTGATATTCAGATTTACTGTAGTAAATTTTTGCAAGGTAGTACCAAGCGCGATTACTAACATCAGGCGAAGTCGTTTTATTCAACAAAGCGTTGAATAACTTCTGTGACTCTCTGGGCATACCATAAGAAAGCATCATACCCCCCTTAAGCACCCGACCTTGAGGCGCGTGCGCTACCGAGTTGCTCTGAGAGTAGGAGTATTCATACTCAACTAATGCAGAAAAATAATCTTTTTGAAAATAATCGTAAAGTACAACACCATATTCTAAATCAGCTCGCGATTTAACATGAGACTCTACTGGGGCAGCTGTAGTTTTGCCGGCAACCAAAAACAAAACATACGCTAATGAAAATGTGGCTAAACGGCTAGAGGAAATATAACGCGCCATTTTGATACTCACCAGCGCTTAATTTTGAATACAGGCTCTTGAATAGCGCCGTCGTCGGTGACAACCAATTCTAAGTAACCGCTGCCAGGGCCTTTTTCAAAGTCCAAATCAATCGCACGTTTATAATCACGACCATTTGGACCGACACCTGTAAAAAACGCTGTCACCAAATGCTTACCTTCGTTAATATTTGTTACATAAAACTTTTGCACACCACCTCGGGTTAAAGCCTCTCGCTGCTTATCCGAATAGACGTGGGTAGAGACGACTTTGCCGTCAATTTTTAGTTTTACACTTTCAAGAGTAAAAAAGCGACCAGAGCTTACCGATAAAAATACCGAAAATCGTGTTGAAGAAGGAAACAACAAAGCCTCTTCCATTAATCGAAGATCTTTATTGAGAGAAATAACCTCTCGCTTTAAATCCTGGATGTCTTGAGAAATTCTCTTAACTTCTGATAAAGACTCTGCATTTTCATTTGCCGCCATGGCACCAATTGCGCATACTGACAGTAAAAAACCAAAGAGAAAAATGGCAGTAGCATTACATCGACGTAACTGTCTCATGAAGCTTATACCTCAAGCTGTGTTTTGAATGGCAGCGCCACTCGGGTTCTAATGTTTATTATTCTAGTCAGCATACCCCAGAGTCACCTTTACCGAGTCAACAGGACCAATGATAAGTTATCTTAAAGCAACTGTCGGAATTATGACGTCAAGAGGCTGATAGACTTCGAATGTATACTAACTAATTACTAAGGACGAAAATACCGAAAAAATAAACCCAAAGATAGTGTAATTTACAGATTTGAGAACTAGATAACACTCTTACTACGCAATCTGCAACACAAGCATCCAGAGGTAAAATATTATGAGAAGCGGATCACATTTACCCATAAAACTTGTTTAAAACAAGAAATTGAAACCTAAGGCATATTCCACATTAAAGGTACGCTTATTATCATCCAAAAAATTGCTTTCAACTGAATGCCCTCGAATATCGAAATTCGCGACAATAGAGTCAGTTAGCACCACTCGATAACTACTTCCAACCACAAAGCTCGTATTGGACTCACCGGCAAAATCAACGGAGCCAAAACCCGCCAGTAAATAAATATCAGAATTATATTTTTTATTAACGCCTATAAATGAACGGCCACGAAGTATACGATAGCCCGCCAACAAATTGTAAGATTTAAATACACGATCATCATCGTTTAAGAAATTAGCATTTGCCACATCTTCAAATGTCGCTTTATCAACATCAGATTCACTATAGTTTATCTGCGCCATAAACGATGGCGTAATATGATAACTAAACGACGCCCCCCACGCTAAGTTAGTACTAAAATTTTCTACCGCCAAAAAACCACCAAACAGACCCAACTCAAATTTTTCTGTGTCAATTGCCGCTGATTTAGCAACAGGGACTTCTTTCTTCGGCTCAATAATTCTAACTGATTCACTATCATCATTTGATATGTCAGAAATCTTTTTACCAGATGTAGAATTTTGAGCCACAACAAAACTACTTAAAGTAAGTAGTGTCACCAAGCTAATATTTTTTAAAATGGACATTTTTATTCTCTTGCGAAACGTCTCTTAAAAATCAAAAGGGATCTTTACTAATTATTTAAAAAAGGTAACTAAAACCAACTGTCATATGAGTAGCCACGGTTGCGTCGTCTTCGGCAATCAAACTGGACTCATAAATATATTCGCGAATATCAATATTCATAATATATCTTCGATTAAAGGCGACCTTGTAACCAAGACCTAAGGTGTAAGTGAAGTTGCTCTCATTACCAAACTCCGTCTCACCTACCCCACCAACCATATAAAGAGTCGACAAATTAGCTTGTGTATTCGAGGTAAAAAACTCTCCCTGGAAAATGTTGTAACCAACCAACATATCGTAATGCAAGAAGTCGCGATCTTCATCGGCAAAAAAAGCTCCCTGGTCTTTTTCTGCAGAAGATAATTCAACATCACTCGCCAACATAACATTGACCTGCAAAAATAAGTCTTCTGTTGCCCTAAAGGTTAAATTCAGGCCAGTTGTATACTCACTGGGAAAGTCTTCAATATTAATGACTCCCACACTAGCACCAAACTCTAAGAATTCAGATTCGATATCAGTAGTGACTTTACTATTTTGCGCCTGCGCTAACGAAGCACTGGCAACAAACAGGACACATGAAGCCAGTTTTAAAAGAAGGTGTTGAAGCCGATTTTCCATGAGTCTAGATTCACTTTTTCGTCTGCAGATACTGAGTACCATCGATACTCACCTCGTATTACAAAGTTGCGGCCAAGATAATAATTTAAACCAAGACCATAATTTTCAAAGCTAGAATTATCGATACCAAGTGATGCCAGTTCAGGCTGATTTTCTAGTGAAATTTCACCCGCACCAAGAATTAGTTCTGGTGATAAGCGCCAATGAGAAAATGGTTCGATCAATATATTGGCATTATAAAATTCACCCTCTACCTCAGAATTGAAGAGCTTACCAAGTTCACCCTCTAGGCTTAACCACCCAAAAAAACGATAGCTGACAGTGGCAGAGAATAAATCGGCGCCGTCTAACTCACCAGAAAAAAACTCACCTGTAGTAAAACCTATACGCAATTTATTTTTTTGATAATCTCCAAAGCTGACGGAGGGTAAATCTGCGGGCTCACCCGTGGCCTGTAAGGTGCGCGATAACTGTTTAGATGTTGCCCACCCCGTTTTTCCATTTTGCGCACGAACCTCATACCAACCTGCTCGACGAGTTAGTACCTGGACAGCTTCACCTTGCTCGACAACATAAAAGATAGGGTAGCCTCTACCAGGGCCCGTGCGAACTTCAACGAAGGAGTCAATCACTTCAAGACTGAGCAGCGGATCCACACTTTCACCGACAGGCTCCGATGGGCTTTGTGCAAAGCTACCAGATGAACCAAGGAGGGTAAGAATTGCAACCACAGCCATCAAAATGGGAATAGGACGTTTCATATTGTTCTTTTAATCACCGTTGTAGAGCTGCCAATATAGCACATATTTAATAAATAAATATGTGAACAAAAACATACTCTTGGGCTTTTTTTTGAAACTAAATTATTAAGATCGCAACGCTATCATATTAAGACTGGTTCTGGCAAAGCATTATCCAGTGATTGATACCCGCCGTACGAAATTTCTGCTTGTGCAAAATGAAGTAGAAATGCCGACTCCAATCCCGATGGGGCACGGATAGTGGTACCAAGCTGCCTCGATCAAATGCTTCCTGCAACGCAATTTTTGAAAGACACCCTACCCCCAAATTGGCTTGAACCGCACGCTTAATGGCCTCAGTATGCTGAAGTTCCAATAAGATGTTAATTTTTGACAACAAGCCAGACATCGCTCTATCAAAGGCTTGTCGAGTCCCAGAGCCCTGCTCACGGATAATCCAATCAAGACTGGATAGATCGTCATCATCCAAAACACTTTTTTTAGCCAATGCATGCTCTGGACTACAAAAAACGACTAACTCATCTTTGCGCCAGGGTAAAACCTCTAGTTCTGAATGCTGCAACTCCCCCTCTATCAATCCCACATCTAACTCAAACTGCTCAACCATTCGCGCAATTTCGGCTGTATTAGCAACTTTTAATGACACTTTGGCATTATTTTGTTCAGCCATGTATTTTGCCATTATGTTCACACAAAGATAATTACCAATGGTTAATGTGGCACCTACGTTTAAGTTACCTATTTCTTGATGCTGGCGAAGTAATTCCTCAACCTCTGCGGCCTGCGCGAGCAGCGCTTCTGCCTTGGGACGAGTCAAACGACCAAGCTCATTAATTTGTAAACGTTTACCAATACGATCGAATAGCTGTATATCGAATTGTTGCTCCAGGTCTTTCAGCGCACTACTGGCAGCAGACTGCGACATAGCGAGACTGTCTGCCGCTTTACTTAAATTTTCATAATGCGCAGCTGCCAGAAAAACTTCTAATTGCCTAAGTGTGTATTTCATAACTCTCTTCCTGCTTACAGCACAATACCATCGGTGCTAAATGGTTAATCATATCTATATCCAAAAAACCGAATTGATATATGAAATTAAACCATTTTGCCAATATTAAAAGCAAGCTTATTATTTATACCAAGACTTAATGCAACAGTATTCGAGGAAATCATGGCAAAACTCATAGAAGAAACCGTTACCGAAATCCACCATTGGAACGATACGCTTTTTAGCTTTAAAACAACGCGGGGAAATAACTTTCGTTTTGAAAATGGCCACTTCGTCATGCTAGGTTTGCCTGTCGATAACAAACCTCTCACAAGGGCGTACAGTATTGCCAGCGCCAATTATGAAGAAGAGCTAGAGTTTTTCAGCATTAAAGTTCCTGATGGTCCATTAACATCCAGACTACAAAAAATAAAGATTGGTGACACCGTTCTCGTTAGCACGAAACCCACAGGCACGCTCATTGCTGATCATCTGCTTCCTGGCAAACACCTTTACCTCATTAGTACAGGTACAGGACTAGCTCCCTTTATGAGCATTATTCGTGACCCTGAAGTGTATGAGCGATTTGATAAAATTATACTAACCCATGGTGTGCGAACCATCTCTGAGCTCGCTTACCAAGACTATATTATTAATGAATTGCCAAACAATGAATATTTTGGCGATTCTGTAAAAGAAAAGTTAATCTACTACCCAAGCGTAACCCGCGAAAAATATATTCACAATGGTCGTTTAACAGATTTGATTTTAAGCAACAGAATATTCAGCGACATTGGTCTGCCCCCACCAAATACCGAAGATGACCGTTTTATGATTTGTGGCAGCCCTAGCATGCTAAAAGATATGTGCAATATTTTAGATACCGCTGGCTTTAATGAATCTCGCCATGGCCAGCAGGCACACTACGTTATCGAACGTGCATTCGTTGAGTAAACGGTTTTATAAGAATTTAAAGAGTCTATCTACGTGATAATCTTTAGCACAGCAAATTCTATGAGCTTTACGAACAAGTTTAAATAAAGGAGTTTACATAAACAAAATAAAAGCACAGACTGCTACGAATTAAACGGAGTGGCTTATGTGGTTAAGAGTAAGTTGTGATCTCGAATTTTATGTATCTACGCCACTGCCGTTTGTGTTAATGCTGAGACCGCGAAGTGGTGCGCAGCAGTGGATTTCTCAAGAACAATACAAGCTCATACCCAACACGCCGGTAACAGAATTTACTGATGATTATGGCAATCTCTGTCAGCGACTAATAGCACCGCAAGGGCACTTTAGTATTAGCACCAACGCTGAGGTGATGACAGCAGATACCATCGACCAAGCATTCGGCTCACCCTTTATCGAAATCCAAAACCTACCCAATGAAGTGTTGAATTATTTATTACCCAGCCGTTACTGTGAATCGGAACGCTTTCATCAAATGGCCACCAAAATCACCTATGGTCAGTTTGCTGGGTATAATCAGGTCTCCGCTATTGTGTCCTGGTTACAAAACAACATTCGCTACTGCCCTGGAAGCAGTGGTGCCCAGGTTTCTGCTATTGAAGTCAATAGCAATGGTTATGGTGTCTGTCGCGACCTTGCTCATTTAGGCATCGCTTTGTGTCGTAGTTTAAGCATTCCTGCCAGAATGGTTGTAGGGTATCTTTATCAGCTTCAACCCATGGATCTACACGCATGGTTTGAAGCCTATGTAGGTGATCGATGGTATACCTTTGATGCCGTTAACAAACAAAGTGGCGCTGGCGGATACGTGGCGGTTGGTTATGGCCGGGATGCAGCTGATGTGGCAATTTATAATCAGTATGGTCCACCCATTTACCCGCAAATGAAATATATTCAAGTGGACACATTTACGCCAACAAAACCCAGACTGATATCAACCAGGCCAGCGCCATGCGCTTCATGATCCAACACCTCACCCGTTACAACTACTCTCATGATATATCGTTGGGCCAGCAGTTGTTGCGCTTTTACCCTCGAAGTGACAGCCTCCAAAACATAATCGATTACCAAATTCAAATTGATCCACTTCCTGTCGGCTGCAATGAGTACTTGGATTTAGAAGGGAATAGAGTCAGGCAAGTTTGGTTTAATGGCATCACCCAATATCTAAATATACAAGTCAATATAATGATAGATGTCCACACACGACCCACTCTGGGCAATTTTTTGGCGCCCCAAGCTTTGTCGCTACCCATACAACATGAACACGATTTCAGTTACGTTCAAGCCTACTTACACCGAATTGAAATGGATGATAGTGTCACCGCATTTGCCGCAGAATTAAGCATAGCAGTGAGCCACCAAACCTTAGCGTTTTTGGACCAATTGAATCAACAACTCTACCATGGGTTTCACCAAATTCACCGATATTCAGGCCCTCCACAGGCACCAGCCTTTACTCTGCAAACCCGTCGCGGTGCATGTCGCGATCTGGCTGTACTATTTGTCGATTGCTGCCGCGCCGAAGGAATAGCGGCACGTTTTGTTAGCGGATATCAAAAAGGGGGAACACAAAGTCAACAACGTCACCTCCATGCCTGGCCCGAAGTCTATTTACCAGGAGCAGGCTGGTACGCTTACGATCCCACTCATGGACAGTCTGTCCGCGATACTCACGTCACCATTGCTGCTGCCGCTCATCCAGAAGATACAATGCCTGTAACAGGTTCATTTGAGGGCCAAGGGGCAAGTAGCACCTTAGATTACCAGATAAATATTCAATCAATTATTGTTTGATTTTCTAAGCTTAGAAAATCGGTATACATAGTCACTCATACTCGCTCACCCATATTAACTTTATTATCAACACGCCTTGAGGAAAATAATTTTTTAAATCATAAAATTGCTGGACATTTGAACAAACTCTAACTATGCTGAACGCAGCTAGAAAAAAGACTCTTACTTTTCTCATACCGTTCGTTGAACAATCTTTTCACGTCCCGTCCGTTTTTAAGTCTCAGCCTACTCTTTCAAGCAATACCTGCCTCTTAGCTCGAGGTATTTTTTTAATAGTCTATTTCAGGATATTTATGTCTAATTCAATTACAGGAACCGTAAAGTGGTTCAACGAATCGAAAGGTTTTGGTTTTATTGAACAACCCTCTGGCCCAGATGTTTTCGCACACTTTAGTGCTATTTCAGGTGCGGGTTTTAAAACACTTACAGAAGGCCAGGCGGTTCAGTTCACCGTTTCACAAGGCCAAAAAGGGCCGCAAGCTGAGAATATAGTGGCTGTTTAACCCTTTATTGTTAATTTAAGTTATGTATCGGCATAGAAAGCATAGATATTTGATAATACTCCTTAATTATCCGTCTACCCTCTGACCCAGAAAGACAAAAATCTCTGTGGCTCCAATGCATAACTTGAGTTAAAAAATTATTCATAATTCCAGCATTCATTCGTTTTCTTTTACAATTGGGAAAATAAATTTATCAGTGTTTAATTGAACAACATTTTTTTATAGCAATAATTGGTATGACCAAGTTATTTATTGTTATTAAAAATATCATCTTTATATCAATCTACTAGACTTAAGAAAACAATTTAAAAAATCAAGATTATGATTGCCATCGTCGATTGCAATAACAAAGATCCACACACTATCGATATTGATGTAACGATTAAAAATATAATCTAAGCAATAAAATAGGGTAATTATATGAAGTTATACGTTGGTAGCTTACCATTCTCAACTATTGAATCAGAGCTGAAAACATTATTCAGCGATTTTGGAGAGATAAAAGAGTTATCGCTAATCAAAGACAGGGATACAGGTAAATCAAAGGGGTTTGCTTTTATTGAAATGCAGCGGAATTCTGATGCTGACAAAGCGATTAAAGCATTAAATGGATCCCTATTCCAAGGCAGAAATATTAAAGTCAATCAAGTACAGTCTAAAGCAAAGAGTGTCCGTTGGCGTCCGGGCATATAAATTATGGCCGGTAGAAAAAAATCAGAACAACAGAAAATAACTCGAAATGATATCGAAACTCATGTAAAAGCTTTTCTACAAAGTGGTGGGGAAATAGTCAAAATACCAAAGGGAGAAAGCGCTTTTCAAAAAAACATGGCCGTCAAACCAGCACCCAATTAAAATTTTACCTTGGGAATGACGAAACCCAAAATTAGATCCCACATTTGTAAAAAATCTCACCATTTTTAGTTCTTATTGTGTGCAATGAGCATAAAAGCAAGATGAAACCGCATAACCAACATGAGATACCAAATGAAGAATACTACGCAAAGCAATTACGTTCTATTTTTATTTTTTCCTATAGTAAATAGTATATTCATACTAAAATGAAATTCGTAAAACACAACAGCTTTACAATACTACTTTCATCTAGACGCATTCACTACTTAAAAATTAGTAGACAAATAGGGATTATCCTTCTGCTATTGCCATTAATGGCAATAGCAGATTCATATCAACAAGCGCCGATACATAAGCTCTCGAAAAAAATACCTGCTAATGCGCATGTAAAAACCTATAGTAACCGCTGGGCATGCGATCGAGGTTACCGTGAGATTAATCAATCTTGTATAGCCATTAAGCTA
>JBNKUQ010000056.1:0-19637 GCA_050298695.1 Cellvibrionaceae bacterium | reverse complement strand
AAGACCGAACTCTATCGCGCTTAGCCGAGTGGTTAAGCGATCCTGACCCCCATGTTCGACGTCTATGTTCTGAAGGCTCTCGCCCTCGACTTCCGTGGGCGCAGCGAATACCGGCGTTTGTTGAAAATCCAGCACCCATATTGCCGATACTGGAATCGCTTAAAAATGATGCCAGTGACTATGTTCGTCGCAGCGTCGCGAATAGTCTTGGTGATATCGCCAAGGATCATCCGGACTTGGTGTTCGAGATATGTGAAAAATGGCTTGTTGATTCAACGAAGGAAGTTAGATGGGTAATTCGTCATGCTCTGAGATACCCTGCAAAAAAGGAAAACAAAGTTGCATTGCAGCTTAGGGCTAAGGCGAAATGATAAAGGCGAGAGCAATTGCCAACAAAAGTGGCACCCGGCACATTATATCTTGGCATTGGAGAAATATCTCTGTCCAGATTATTGGCAGAATACGCTGAAGAGGAAGCATCAATGGAAATTTTAGATGAATATCATAGCAATCTCGGTCAGGACAGAGATAACGGAATAAAGCATGATCCCTCTGTACCTGAATAAAAAGGAAGATTATGAATGACAAGCTGAACAACCCTTATGATGAACGTATCTCACGGGTCTGCGAATATATTCATCAGAATCTCAATGAAATATTAACGTTAGAGATGATGAGTGATGTTGCCGCCTTCTCCAAATACCATTTTCATCGGGTTTTTATTGCTTATACCGGCATGAGTGTGACAAGGTTTATTCAGCTTGCAAGACTGAAAAGAGCCTCGTTTCGTTTAGCTTTTGAAAAGGAAAAACGCATCATAGACATTGCACTGGAAGCAGGCTTTGAAAGTCCTGAATCTTTTGCACGGGCGTTCAAGCGAACCTTTGACCAATCTCCTTCGCAGTTCAGGGCTGAACCGCAATGGCCACAATGGCATTTGCGGTTTGATTTTCATCTCAAGCCTTACGGAGACAAACCTATGAATATAGAAGTCGTTAATTTTGAAACAACAAAAGTGGCCCTGTTAGAACATATGGGAGCACCAGAAAAGGTTCTGGAAACAGCAGGAAAATTTATTGCATGGCGCAAAGAAACGGGGCTATCCCCTGTTAAAACCAGTAAAACGTTTGGCATTCCCTATAGTGATCCAAAGATAACTGAGCCAGAAAAATTCCGCTGGGATGTCTGTGGATCAATTGACCGTGATGTTCCAGAGAATAAATATGGCGTTAAAAATGGTGAGATTCCCGGAGGGCGATGTGCAGTCATTCGTCACAAAGGTAGCCATGATAGTTTGGATGAAAGTATTTACTATGTGTATCGTGAATGGCTACCTAACAGTGGTGAGGAAATGCGAGATTATCCCTGCTTTTTTCACTACATAAACTTTATTCACGAAGTGGATGAGTGTGATCTGCTAACTGATATTTATTTTCCGCTAAAGTAGTGATACTGCTCTCTTTGTGAGGCTCATAATGCTATTTTATGAGCCTCACAAACCCATCAACAAGTAGGTAGATAATTATTCATCATTATGCACAAAATAATAATAATTCGGACCGGCAGCAAAATATTAGTTTATAATCTCCACATTTTTTACGCCTAATTTATAACTAATTTTTATTGCTTCCGGTTTAATTCACTGTGCACCCTCTCACTACCCGATTAAAGAAACTTCAGGAACGGCTGGACAGTGTTGCTAGTTGCGAGCGCCATGCTCTCTCTAAAGAAGTACAAAAACTATTATCCCTAAGTGCGAAACAAAGCGATAATCAGGCACTCTTTCAGACACTGCGACTATTAGAAGAACGGATTCAATCGTCCATAGCGATAATTGCTGATAAGCAAGCAAGATTGCCGGATATTATTTTTTCAGATGGTTTGCCCATCAGTAATAAACGCGAGGATATCGCTAAGGCCATTGAGAATAATCAGGTGGTTGTGATTGCTGGAGAAACTGGCTCGGGTAAAACCACCCAATTACCTAAGATTTGTTTGTCCCTAGGGCGGGGCTTACGCGGATTAATCGGGCACACGCAGCCTCGCCGTATTGCCGCTAGAAGCGTGGCAAATCGCATAGCGGAAGAGCTTGATAGTCCTCTAGGTGAACTGGTTGGATATCAAGTTAGATTTACTGACCAAGTCTCTGAAAATACTGCCATCAAATTAATGACGGATGGTATTTTGCTTGCAGAGATTCAACATGACCGCTATCTAAGTCGCTATGACACCATCATTATTGATGAGGCCCATGAACGCAGTCTTAATATTGATTTTTTACTGGGTTATCTCAAACAACTCTTACCTAAACGCCCTGATTTAAAAGTGATTATCACATCGGCAACCATTGATGTTGAGAAGTTCTCTCGTCACTTTGACAATGCGCCGATTATTGAAGTTTCTGGACGTACTTTTCCCGTCGATGTTTGGTATCGTCCCCTCTTAGAAAATGAGCATGATTCAATCATTGAGGGCATTGTCGCTGCAGTTCATGAAATTACCACAGTAGATCACCAAGGCGATATCTTGGTTTTTCTCAGTGGGGAGCGGGATATTCGTGAAACGGCCCTGCGACTGCGCCGAGAATCGTTGCCCCATTTATCCATTGTGCCTCTCTATGCTCGTTTGAGTATGAGTGAACAAAATAAAGTATTTCAACCTCAGCCGGGAAGACGGATCGTTTTAGCTACGAATGTTGCGGAAACCTCATTAACGGTTCCTGGAATACGCTATGTAATTGATCCGGGTTATGCACGTATTAGCCGCTAT
The DNA here is from genome assembly GCA_050298695.1 of Cellvibrionaceae bacterium. GTDB lineage: Bacteria > Pseudomonadota > Gammaproteobacteria > Pseudomonadales > Cellvibrionaceae > CANLBN01. The sequence continues at coordinate 16,868 of JBNKUQ010000056.1, read as the reverse complement.
AGCTTTCGCACAAAGATACAGCGTTTACCCGTTGAAGCTATCTCTCAAGCTAGTGCTAATCAGCGCAAGGGGCGATGTGGACGAGTGAGTGAGGGTATTTGTATTCGCCTATACAGTGAAGATGATTTTTTAAGTCGTCCAGAATTTACCGACCCGGAAATTTTGCGAACCAATCTTGCTGCCGTTATTTTGCAGATGGCACAGCTGCGTTTGGGGGATGTCAGGCACTTTCCCTTTGTCGATATGCCGGACCACCGTTTGATTAGTGATGGTCATAAGTTGTTGCAAGAGCTGCAAGCGACCAATGCTCGCCAGCAATTAACTCATATTGGTCGACAGCTAGCGAGTTTGCCTGTAGACCCTCGTTTTGGCCGTATGCTTTTGGCAGCAAATAGCGAGGCCTGTTTGCAAGAAATGCTCATAATTATCAGTGCCTTGTCAATACAAGATCCACGAGAAAGGCCAGCGGATAAGCAACAAGCGGCAGATCAACGTCATCGGGAATATTGGCACGAAGACTCTGACTTCTGCGCTTACGTGAGCCTGTGGCAAGGCTGTGAAGAGCAGCGCCAGGCCTTGTCCAATAACGGCTTTAAAAAGTGGAGTCAAAAACAATTTTTATCACACAATCGTTTGCGTGAATGGCGCGATCTACATAAGCAATTAATGCTGGCAATTAAAAAACTAGGGTTTACAGTAAATTCACAGCCCGCAGATTACAGTAGTATTCATAAATCACTGATTAGTGGTTTGTTGGGAAATATTGGACAGTGGTCTAAGATAGAAGAAAATGTAGGTGGCTCTTCTAATAATTCTAGCAGTCACTCTTCTGGTAATTACCTTGGCGCGCGCAATCGTCGTTTTTCTATATTCCCGGGCTCATCACAGTTTAAGAAAAGTCCACGTTGGTTGGTTGCCGCGGAATTGATTGAAACGAGTAAACTTTATGCTCATACCGTGGCTAAGATCGAAACAGATTGGGTTTTATCGCTGGCTCAACATTTAGTAAAACGTAGCTATAGTGAGCCACATTATCATGCCTCCAGTGGTCAGGTGATGGCCTATGAAAAAATAACCTTGTATGGCTTGCCTCTAGTTGAAAAGAAGCGTGTTAGTTATAGCAAAATAGAACCTGATCTTTGCCGAGAATTATTTATCCGTGGAGCGCTTGTAGAAGGCTTATATAGCGTTAACAAACGTATCAAACAACAGTTGAGTCACCATAATGCAGAAAATCATTTTTATTATCATCAACAACAATTACTCAAGGAACTCCACGAGTTAGAGGCCAAATCACGTCGACGAGATATTGTTGTCGATGATGATACAATTTTTAATTTTTATAACGAGCTCATCCCTGGAAATATTGTTAATCTTGAGGGCTTTGAGAGCTGGCGTAAACAAATCGAACGGCAACAACCCAAACTCTTATTTATCAATCGCACTAGTTTAATGCAGCGTAGTGATGCTCATATTAGCGCCGCGCAATTCCCGGATAGCTTGGCATTTAACGGCATTCGTATCCCTGTTAGTTATCACTTTGATCCCGTCCATCAAGATGATGGGGTCACCATAAGCGTACCCGTTAGTGTATTGCATATGCTGTCATCGGAACGTTTAGAGTGGTTGGTTCCAGGCTTATTGGCGGAGAAGGTGACCGCCATGATTAAAGCCTTGCCAAAACAGTGGCGAAAACAATTTGCTCCAGTTCCTTCTACTGTTGATCATATACTGCCACTACTTATTGCGGACGAAAAAAATCAACAGCAAACGCTGGCCTCTCAGTTATCAGAGCAGTTATATCGCTACAAAGGGGTTCAAGTTCCTGATGAGTTGTGGGAAAAAATAGCCTTAGATACTTATTATTTAATGAACATTCACGTGACTGATCCGCAGGGCAAATTGATTGACCGAGGACGCAATTTATCGCAGCTGCGTGCACGTTATCGGGATCAGGTCCAAGACCACCTGCAACTAGTAGGGAATGATTTTGAGCAAGACGGGTTAACCCAATGGAACTTTGGATTATTGCCAGAAACCCACGTGTTAAAGCAATCTGGTTTAAATATTACGGTTTACCCAGGGCTTAATGATAATAAAAATTCGATCAGTCTTAAACTTTACGATAATCCTCAGCAGGCTTGGGTAGAAACCTTAAAGGGACAAGTACGTTTAGCCATGTTATCGCAAGCACAAGTGGTTAAATATTTACGTAAGCATTTGTTAAAAAATCGGGAATTGGGTCTTAGCTTGGTGGATATGGGATCACGAGAGAATGTGATTGACGATATTATCTGTGCAACGGTCAGACAATGTTGTTTTGAGGCAGTGCAGTCTCCCGTTGATCTGGTTCGAGATTCAAAGCAATTCGAGCAAGTCGTTGAAGGTGGGCGAGGGCAGTGGGTTGAGAGGGCAGAACTAATTGCGCAACTGCTGGTTGATGCATTAGAACAAGTTAACCATATTAAAAAGCAGGCGAAAAAGTGCAAAAATCCACTGCTCTTGACCTACGCAATGGCCGATATTCAACAGCAGTTGAAAGGCTTGTTTTATCCGGGTTGTTTATATGCAACGCCACTTAAATGGTTGCAGCAATATGCTCGTTATTTAAAGGCAATTCTTATCCGTTTAGAAAAAGCTCCGATGAATGTTAATCAGGACCGAGCTCAAATTGTAGAGTTGGAAATTCTGTGGCAGCGATATCAGGATAAATTGCTAGCGGATAGAGAAGGCGTTTCACTTTTTGATTTTGAACTACAGCTCTACCGTTGGATGTTGGAAGAATTGAGGGTATCCTTGTTTGCTCAATCCTTAGGGACTATATTGCCTGTATCAGTTAAGCGTTTAAATAAGCAGTGGGAAAAATGCCAATAGCCAATAAATGCCGATAGCCAATAACAGTGACTATTAAACAGGTGACTTAAAAAATACATTTAGGTAACGTTAGTCTCAGTATATTGCTCTCGGTGTCATTTGCGATTGGCAATTGCTCCTGCATTGCTCAAAGCACCCTACATCCGTGTAGGGCAAGGCGGGATCCAGGTATCAACAAAATACGTTTAAGTCTGGATCCCCGCCTTTGCGGGGATGACCGTGCATTCTTTCCAAGAGTCTCGGTAGTCATTAGCTCTATCATTGTTACTCGGATTATACTGAGTGAAAAGTTTATCAAGGAAAAAATATGAAGTTATCTTTACTCAATCTCATCATTGGTTGTGTTTCTCGTTTCAGAGCCGTTATTTTATTGGCTATTTTACTTCCTGGTCTTATCGCTTGCGCTAGTTCTCCTTCAGCCGACGGGGTGGTTCGCGATCCTTTGGAAGGGATGAATCGAGCAGTCTTTCGTTTTAATGATGGCGTGGACACCTACTTTTTTAAGCCGGTTGCTAAAAGTTACCACTATGTTACCCCCGATTTTGTGGAAATGGGGGTTAGTAACTTTTTTTCCAATCTATTAGAAATTCGCAATTTGTTAAATGCGGGTCTCCAGGGTCAGGGGAAAAAAACCATGATTCATACAGGGCGATTTTTGGTGAATAGTACGCTGGGCCTCGCGGGTTTAATTGATGTTGCGCAGTATATGGGAATGAAAAAACAGGAAGGAGAGGACTTTGGGCAAACCATGGGGGCCTGGGGCTTAGGTTCGGGTCCTTACCTTGTTATTCCTTTTCTTGGCCCGTCTACGTTGCGAGATAGTGTGGGTATTCCGGTTGATGCCTATGCTGACCCGATAAGCTATGTCGGCCATATTGAGACTCGTAACTCATTTACCGCAGGAAAATTAGTGGATATCCGAACCAATTTGCTCGATGCCGAGGAGTTGCTGACAGGGGATCGATACGTGTTTATTCGCGATGCTTATCTCCAGCGTCGCGAATTTTTGATCAATAACGGCGAAGTTCAAGACAACTTTGGTGGCGAACTGGAGGCCAGTGGTGACTTCTAGACCGGTCTCACTTTGTTAGGCGGTGGCTTCACTCGAGGTGTTTTCGGGGCGATTAATCACTTCGCTGATTTCTAAGCCTAACAAGTAAGAGTTGTTTGCACCAGACTGTACTCTAGCCACCGTGCAGCGAGCGCTAATCATGGGCTGATGGCCATGATTGGTCGATACAGTAACGAGTAGCTCGCTATCTAAATCTACCTCTTTATCGATAGTTAGCAACATGCCGCCACCACTCAGGTCGTGACAAATGCCTTGGCAGCTGATTTGCTGCTCAACCAATGTCACTTCAGCAGGAGTGTCGTCAATTTTCATACGAATAAAGTCGCGCTTTTCACTGTAATCTCGATCGAGTAGGCCCATGAGTTTCTCCGCTACGTCAAAAGTTAGTGTTATTTCGAGGCCCTTGTACAAAACCACCTTGGGTACAGGGTCTCAGTTTATCTATATCTAGCTTTAGTGGAGTGACTTTAGGCCGCCTTTAAAAAACTAAATTTTTTAAAGGCGGCCTTCATTAGTTGCAAACTAATCAATAAATCAGTCAACAAACTGTCATTCAATACTATTAACTGATCAATGTATCAATTTTAGTGCCATGTTGGGCACCAATTTACCCCAATGGGTTAAATATTACACTTATTAATTAGTCTAATGAAGGGCTACCCAATTAATTAAAAGATCTAGAATAGATGGGGCAGTACTTGCCTGTAATTAGATAAGAGAGTAGTGTAGAGTGCTTTATCTTTTCGATACTATTCGTACATTACTGCTATTATTTGATACTGATGCAAAACTCAGACTATACATTGCTCGTTATTGATGATGATACTGGTGTACGTCAGAGTTTTGTAAGTTATCTTCAAGACAGCGATTTTAAGGTTTACAGTGCACCAGATGCCTCATCTGGTTTGGCCGTCTTTGATGAGTTTATTCCCGACCTGGTTATTACTGACCTGAAAATGCCCGGCATGGATGGACTGGCTCTACTTAAAGTACTCCATGAACGTTACTCGGAATTGCCCGTTATCGTGATATCGGGTGCAGGTACGATGAGTGACGTGGTAGAAGCCTTGCGTTTTGGCGCCACAGATTATCTTATTAAACCCGTTGTGGACATGGAGGTGCTGGTACATGCCATTCGTCGTAGCTTAGAGCGTTTCCACTTATTGTTAGAAAACCAACGCTATCGAGCTGAGTTGGAAAGTGTCAATCAACAATTGCGCCGTCACATTGATTCGTTGGAGCAGGATCAGCAGGCGGGACATTTTGTACAGCAGAGCATGCAGCCTATATCCCCATTTTTTGCAAGGGATTATACCTGCGCCCATACGTTAATACCCTCGCTTTTTTTAAGTGGTGACTGTATTGACTATGCTTTGCTAGATAAACGCTATTATGCATTCTACCTGGCCGATGTCTCTGGGCATGGCTCTGCCCCAGCTTTTGTGACTATTTGGTTAAAAAATTTAGTCTCTCAATTGGTCCGCATGCGTAAGTTACTGTCGGATTTCGACTCAATGCACTCTACCTTACAAGAGCTTGTGATGGTATTAAATGATGAAATGATGGCCATTCATCTCAATAACCATATGACCATGGTGGTTGGGATCATCGACACCGTCACCCACGAGTTGTTTTACATTATTGCGGGGCATTTACCACTGCCTATTTTGGTGACGCCGGAAGGAGCTAAATATTTGCAAGGAGAGGGTAAGCCGGTAGGGCTATTCGACGATAACCAATGGCATGTTAATCATTGTCGTTTGCCCGAAGTATGTTCCTTGGTGGCTTGTTCTGATGGAATCTTGGAAATAGTCCCAGGAAAAAATTTGTTAGAAAAAGAACAAAGCCTGCTACAATTAATAGCTGAGACTGATGGCAGTTTAGAGTCAATCAGCCAGCGCTTTAATTTGAGTGAAGTCGCCGAAATGCCGGATGATATTGCGGTATTGACGATCTTTCGAGGACTTTAGTTGTGAGTTATGTTGTTGCTGAATTTACGGATTCCGCTTCAATATCAAGAGGTTGTTTTAATTCATGTCAGATGTAGCATCCGGTGCCATTCTTGTTGCCGACCATCAGGGTGTATATGTAATTAAGATGTCAGGTGATGTTCGTTTGACACTCTGTATTTCCTTTGATGAATGTATTGAAGAGCTTACCGCTCGAGAAGATTTTTGTACGATTTTGTTTGACCTCAGTGAGGCTGTGGGCTTAGATAGTACGACTCTGGGTCTTATAGCGAAATTGGCGGTCAAAAGTCAGTCCATACAACGCAGTAAGCCTCTCGTAATTTGTGCAGATGATGCGATCAAGCGATTGTTGAACACCATGGGTTTAGATGATGTTTGCGAGATTATTGATACAGTGCCTGAAGACTATTGTGACGTGAATGGTTTTGTGCGTTTGGCTGAGGCCGATGCTGCAAAAGATGAAGAGCGGGTGAAAGCAAAAGTGTTAGAGTCTCACAGTGTATTGATGGGTTTAAATGAAACCAATCGAGAAACATTCAAGGATTTAGTGCAAACACTAAAGTGCGGTTGAGTTCCCCCTGATTATCGAAGTCTTTGTAAGCTTTTGATGTGCTGCTAAGCGTTTTCGTCTCTCACTGTAATTTTCATTTTAATAAAATCGGCATGGCTGACATGAATAAGGTCAGCAACTCGCCGAATAATATGTTCTTCATATTTATCAAGATTCCCATCAGCATAAGCAACTTTCCAAAGCCCAGCCACTAGATCCAGTTTTTGTTGGTAGGAGCAGTGTTGATTTGCTTTTTGTGTGAATTCATAAAGTGAGGATGCCTCAGCAGACGCCTGCTTTGCTTCTTCGGCCAATGTCAATGCTTCGGTTTTTGTTAGCTGACAAGAATTTACTAGTAGTGCTTGTAATGTTTGCCATTCGGTTTCATCGAGGTGCTGGTCAATGGTTGCAACCTCGACGAGCAAAGCCGCAATAGCCAAATTTAAGTCATGTTGCGAAAGCGACTCTTGCGAGTTGCTTTTGCCGACTTTTTCAAAGAGTGAACTCAGTGTCTTTAACATCGCGGGTTAAAATTCTCGGATTAATGCTTCTAATTTCACTTGGTCTTTCACAAAGTTACGAATGCCTTCGGCTAACTTTTCTGTAGCCATTGGGTTGTCGTTTAATTGATAGCGAAAGCTGGCTTCGTCCAAAGAAATTTTATCTATCGGCTCTCCTAGGTTATGACGCGATAAGCGTTCCTCAATGTCTTGGGTCGAGTTCTGTAACTCCTCCAATAGAGCTGGGCTGATGGTGAGTCTATCGCAGCCGGCTAGGGCAATGATTTCGCCTACGTTGCGAAAACTTGCTCCCATGACGATGGTGTTAATGTCATGCTGCTTGTAATAGCGGTAAATTTCGCTAACGGAGACAACGCCAGGATCTTCTTCCGCAGTATAGTCATTTTTTCCCGTATTTTGCTTATACCAATCGAGAATGCGACCGACAAAAGGTGATATGAGATAGACGCCGCTATCAGCACAAGCAATGGCTTGAGGCAAACTGAATAAAAGCGTTAAGTTACATTGAATCCCTTCTTTCTCGAGAGCTTTTGCTGCTTGAATGCCTTCCCATGTTGATGCGATTTTTATGAGTACCCGATTTGAGTCAATACCCTCTATGCGATACAGCTCGATAAGTTGTTTGGCTTTCTTAATCGTTGCCTCGGTATTAAATGATAATCGCGCATCCACCTCGGTTGATACTTTTCCGGGGATGATGGATAAGATTTCATAGCCTATCAACACGGCAAAGCGGTCCATAGCGAAATCAATGTATTCGCTTTCCACAGCAGTTTGTTGTTTTGCCCAGTTTATTGCTTTTTGTAAAAGCGCTTGGTATTGCGGTAATTGAGCGGCTTTATATAGCAGAGAAGGATTGGTGGTTGCATCCAAGGGTGCATAGCGTTTGATGGCTTCAATGTCACCGGTATCGGCAACAATGTCAGTCATCTGTTTTAGTTGTTCAAGAGATGATGTCATAAGTGATTCCTATAATGGGCGTCTCTAATGATGGTAAGTTGGTTTACTGGACTAGAGAAAAAGCATCCTCCATAACCGCAATGCCGGCACCGGGTCGGTGTACATGTTCGCTGATATGGCGGCGAAATGCACGCCCTCCTTTTTGGCCGTGAAATAGCCCGAGTACATGTTTGGTCATATGATGTAACCGAGTACCCTGGGCTAATTCATTTTTACAATATTCCATATACTTTTTAAACACGGTCGCTCGATCAAGCTTAGTATTGCTTGCATCGCCAAATAACTGTTTATCTACGTCTGCTAAAAAAAACGGGTTATGGTAGGCTTCTCGGCCAATCATGACGCCATCAACTAGACTGAGGTGTTCCTTAGCATCAGCCAGAGAATTTATGCCGCCATTGATAATAATATTGAGTTCTGGCCTTTCGCGTTTGAGTTGATGGACAAGCTCATAGCGTAAGGGCGGAACCTCTCGATTCTCTTTTGGGCTTAAACCCTGCAGCCAGGCTTTGCGTGCATGCACAATAAAGGTATTGCAGCCGGTTGCAGCCACCTTTTCCACAAAGTTAAATAGGCCGCTGTAATCTTCCATATCATCGATACCAATCCGATGCTTTATGGTGATGGGTATTGAAGAGGCATCTTGCATTGCTTTGATACAGTCCGCAACGAGTTGGGGGTGAGCCATCAGGCAAGCGCCTATCATACCGTTTTGTACCCGATCACTGGGACAACCGCAATTTAAGTTAACTTCGCTGTAGCCCCATTCTTCTGCGAGTCGCGCGCATTGCGCAAGCTCTTCCTTATTGCTACCCCCAACTTGAAGCGCTACGGGTTGCTCATCTGGATGGAAGGCGAGAAATTTTTCTCTATCGCCATGGATAAGCGCGGGGCTAGTTACCATCTCTGTGTAAAGGCGGGTTCGCTTAGAAAGTAGTCGCCATAAATAACGACAATGTCGGTCACTCCATTCCATTAGTGGAGCAGTACAAAAGCGATGAGGGCAAAAAGTGTACATAAAATCGAACAGCAATCATTTTAGTGGCTAGGATACTAATATGTATCCCGCGCGACAGGCTTGGCAGTATACAGTGTGATTAACGCTATAACAAAAAAATTCTTAGTTTATAAAAGTTATAAAAATACCTGGATATTACCCTATTGAAAGTAAACGTTGCTTTGCTTTAGTCAATGTTGGCGAATATAAATCTTTGTTACTACACTCAGTTTATCTGTTTTAAATTTCAGTAGGAATTCGCCTAATGGCAACGAAAAAAGCGACAGTTAAGTGTGGAGAGGCCCTAACGATCAATAATGTGGCTAACTTGCACGATAGTTTTACCAAGGCACTTGAAAAGTCATCGACCATTGAATTGGATCTAAAGTCGATTGATAAAGTCGATACCGCGGGTTTACAACTGCTGCTTGCTTTACGCCAAGAAGTAGAAAAAAGCAGTGGAAAATTAATTTATAAAACGCCATCGGAATCACTGATACAAGTAGCAGAGCTAACGGGTATGGCTGTTCATTTAAACATGCAGGCGTAACAAAAAATTATCCAATCCTTTCTGTCTAGTAATAGATATTAAGCTTGAGGCAACCACAAGGTTTTAACATGTAGATTTAGCTCAACAGGCTGGAGATAAATATGGCAAATGTACTAGTAGTCGATGATTCGGCATCAATGAGAAATATGGTGATGGCGACCCTGTCCTCAGCAGGTCATCAGGTCAAAGACGCAGAAAATGGTGAGGCAGCATTGAATCTCGCTAAAACATCTCATTTTGACGCCATTATTACCGACCTAAATATGCCGGTGATGGATGGTATCACTTTAACAAAGCAACTGCGTACACTGAGTAGTTATACCTACACCCCTATTTTACTGTTAACAACGGAGTCCGCTGGTGACAAAAAAGCAGCGGGTAAAGATGCAGGGGCGACGGGGTGGTTGGTGAAGCCATTTAATCCTGAAAAGTTATTAACGACGGTTGATCGTGTTCTCGGTTAACAGCTATCTCTGCTAACAGATATAGAGGATATAGAGAGGCATTTTATGTCAATTGATCTCGAACAATTTCATCAGGTTTTTTTTGAAGAGAGTTTAGAAAATCTAGACCTTATTGAACAGACACTGATCGACATTAATATTGAAAAAAATCTCGATCCAGAGATGATAAATAGTATTTTCCGTGGCGCTCATTCGATAAAAGGTGGAAGTGGCACATTTGGGTTTACTGAAGTAACGGATTTTACTCATTTAATGGAAACCTTATTGGATCAAGTTCGAGATGGTGAGCGGCAGTTAACACAAGAGTTAGTTGATGCTTTATTAAAATCTTGTGATTGCTTGCGCAGTTGGTTTGACAGTCTACAAACCAAAAGCCCTATTGATACAGACATTGCCAAACCATTAGTGGCTATCTTTGAAACTATGCTTAACGAAGACGGTGCTGATAGTGAATCTTCAAAAACAGAACCTGTTGTAGCGGACAAAGAGAGCAGCGCTGTTAAAGGCGAGACGGAAAATAGCTGGATCATTAGTTTTGCACCACAATCTGGTATTTTGTTAACAGGTAATGAGCCCGTTCGCATTTTCCGGCAGTTAGAAAAAATGGGGGAACTAAAAGTTACTGTAGATATATCTTCGCTTCCCGAATTAAATCTGCTTTCTGTCGATGAATGCTATCTTAATTGGCGTATAGAGTTAACTTCTAATGCCACGAAAAAAGATATAGAAGAAGTCTTTGAGTGGGTCATTGATGAGTGCTCACTAGACATTAGCGCCAAAACGGAAGAATCGCCAAAACAAGATGAATCCACTGTTACAGCTAGGTTTACTGAAGAAGGGAATGCAAGTAAAGAACAAGCGTCTAGCGATGAAAAAAATACTCCCGAGAAGCAAGCCTTTGTTGCTGCACCGAGTTCAGCAAATTCGTCGATACGTGTGGGCATAGATAAAGTTGATAACTTAATTAATTTAGTGGGTGAGCTGGTAATTACCCAGTCGATGTTGTCTGAGTTGGGTACTAATTTTGAAATGGCAAAAATAGAGCGTTTATCCAATGGTTTGGAGCAGCTACTGCATAATACTAAAGAGCTTCAAGAAAATGTGATGCGCATACGTATGCTACCCATTAGTTTCGCTTTCAATAGGTTTCCAAGGATGATACGTGACTTATCAATGAAAATTGGTAAAAAAGTCGATTTACAAATATATGGAGAAAATACGGAATTAGATAAGACGGTAATGGAAAAAATCAGTGATCCCTTAGTCCATTTAGTTCGAAATGCTATTGATCATGGTATTGAAACTCATGAACAAAGAAAAGCCATGGGTAAACCAGAAATTGGCACGATCAAACTAGATGCTTATCACAAGGGTGGCAATATTGTGATTGAAATTACGGATGATGGTAAAGGTATTGATGCTGAAGTTATTGCCGCCAAAGCTATAGAAAAAGGTGTTATTAGTGATACCACGGGAATGACAGATACTCAAATACATGAACTGATTTTTGAACCTGGATTCTCAACCGCTGAAAGTATTAGTGATATTTCTGGACGTGGCGTTGGTATGGATGTTGTAAAAAGAAACATAAAAGAGTTGGGTGGACGCATCGACATTGAGTCAGAAAAAGGAAAAGGGTCTACCTTTAAAGTACATTTACCACTGACTTTAGCAATTCTCGACGGCCAATTAATCCGTGTGGGTAATGAAGTCTATATTATTCCTCTGATTGCTATTGTCGAGTCTTTACAAATTAAGCCAGAACTCGTCAAGAGTGTTTCTGGCAATATGAAAGTGTATCGCTTGAGAGACGATAATGTTCCCATTATTCCAATTCATCAGGAGTTTGGTATAGAAACGGAAGCCACTGAACTTGAAAATTCCTTACTGGTTGTTGTAGAGGGAGATGGAACGAAAGTGGGGCTGCTTGTTGATGATTTACTCGCACAACAACAAGTCGTTATTAAAAGTTTGGAAACCAACTATAAACGAGTTGAAGGTATTTCTGGAGCTACTATTTTGGGTGATGGATCGGTATCCATGATTATCGATGTTCCTGGTTTGATTGCTTTGGCGACCAAACGTATGCATACATCGAAACAAAGTGCAGCATGAAGCTCTATTTGCCATAAACCTAAAAAAACAAAGTGATCAATTATGAATGCAAACGTCGCCGAAGAATTAGCAGAAAATGTTTCTGATGAAGAGCAAAATTTTATTTCCAACGGAGAACAATACTTAACCTTTGTATTGGGGGGGGGAATCGTATGGTGTGGATATTTTAGCGGTAAAAGAAATTCGTGGTTGGGATGACGCGACGCTTATTCCAAACTCTCCAAAATATGTAAAAGGCGTAGTGAATTTAAGAGGAACCATTGTTCCTATTATTGATTTAAGAGTTCGCTTTGATGTTGGTGACGCCAGTTATCTTCCCACAACCGTTGTTGTTATTTTATCCGGTGATGTTGATGGTAACAGTAAAACAGTTGGTTTTATTGTGGATGCAGTATCAGATGTGCTTGATGTAAATATCAGAGACATTAGGTCTTCCCCAGATTTTGATGGAACAGTTCCTGTTAATTATATATATGGTCTAGTGAATACTAATGATAGTGTGGTGACTATGCTGGATGTATCAAAGTTGCTAGCAGTGGATGAATAAAAGTAAGCCAGTAAATGAATAAGCAGTAAATAAATGAGGTGTAAAAATGTCTGAAGTGATGAATGAATACCTGACATTTATTCTTGATAATGAAGAGTACGGTGTGAGTATACTAGCAGTACAAGAAATTAAAGTGTGGTCTGCTGTGACTGATATGCCAAACACCCCGGATTACGTAAAAGGTATTATCAACCTTAGAGGTGTGATTGTCCCCATCGTGGATTTGCGAGAGCGCTTAAGTAAAAAATCAGCAGATTACAATGAAAATACGGTGGTCATTTTCCTAAAGCAGGTTGTTGATGAAAAATCGATAGTTGTTGGTGTTGTTGTTGATGCGGTATCCGATGTCTATAAGTTTAATGAAAGCGATATTAAGTCTTCTCCCGATTTTGGCTCTGAGATAGATAGCCGTTTTGTTTCAGGAATGGCTACATTGGAGGACAAAATTATAGTCATTCTTGATGAGAAAAAATTATTAGATGTAGAAGAGCTTTACCAAATATCAAAGTTTACAAGTAAGATGGCTTCGTAAGTATATCTTTTCATGGCCTTGATTGTGTAGTTTGTTGAGTGGATTCTATGTCAGCAAGTGAGCTTCTGAAAAATGATGATTTTCAGTTTTTACAAGAACTGATATACAAAAATACGGGAATTGTTATTGGTGACCATAAAAAGGAAATGATTTTTCGGCGCTTATCAAAACGTATGCGTGCGTTAAAAATGGAATCACTAGATGATTACTGCCATGTTTTACGTTCAGACTCAAAAGAGGAAATGAGTGAATTTATCAATGCGGTAACCACCAATCTAACCTCTTTTTATAGAGAAAATCATCATTTTGACTACCTCAAAGATATATTTTTGCAAGATTTTCTAGCGAGTGGAAATTCTCGTCTGAGAATTTGGTCTTCTGCATGCTCATCCGGTGAAGAGCCTTATAGTATTGCCATGTCTTTGCTGGATGCTACTGGATCCAGGCTGGATCGCCTAGATGCAAAGATACTGGCAACAGATTTAGATACACAAGTTTTACAAACGGCAAAAACCGGCATTTATGATGCCAGTCGTATTAAAGATCTAAAAGAAAGTGATAAAAAAAAGTGGTTTTCAAAATTGCCCGGAAGTGAGCAATACGCTATTAGCGAAAAACTGAAAAAATTTATTACCTTTAATAAGTTAAACCTTCTTGGACCATGGCCAATGAAGGGTGAGTTTGATGTCATTTTTTGCAGGAATGTATTGATATATTTTGATAAGCCTACGCAGGAAAAATTAGTTGACCGATTTTACAATATATTGCTGCCAGGAGGCGTTTTAATGCTAGGGCATAGTGAGTCAGTTATTAAGGGAAATAATAAGTTTGACCACTTTGGCAAAACGATTTATGTGAAGAGAAAGTAGCCAGTTATGTATATAGGATCGCATGAATCAGAAAAAAATATCAATCGCTATTGGGATAATAAGAAAAAAGCGTACTGTGTGAAAATATTACCAGGAGAATACTACTACACAGATAAGAGTGAGTACATAGCGACGACTTTAGGATCATGTGTGGCAGCGTGTATCTGGGATGAAAGAAATAAAATAGGTGGCATGAACCATTTTATGCTGCCCCTTACTGATAAGGGAGTTAGTGATATTACTTGGGCTGGTTTACCTAATGATGCTACTCGCTATGGAAATTATGCAATGGAGTATTTGATCAATGAGCTTCTTAAACATGGCGGAGAAAAAAAGGAATTCAAAATCAAATTGTTTGGTGGAGGTAAGGTGCTCAAAGGATCAACAAATGAAATAGGCGAAAAAAATATACAGTTTGTTTTGAATTATGTGAAAGTTGAAGGGTTAAATTTAGTATCGCAAGATTTAGGCGATGTCTATCCAAGAAAAGTCTTGTTTGACCCTATTTCAGGCCGAGCATGGATGAAGAGGATAGACGATGTTAAAAATGACACCATTAAAGTTAGAGAAGAGAATTATCGTAAAGCTATCGATGTTGATGATATATCCGGTGATGTAGATCTTTTTTAAATATTATGAAAAAAATTAGCGTATTAATTGTTGATGACTCAGCTCTTGTTAGAAATATATTAACAGAGATTATTAATGCGAGTGAATTCTTAACGGTAGTGGGTACTTCGGCCGACCCTTACGATGCCCGTGAGAAAATCAAAAAGCTTAGCCCTGATGTGATCACCTTAGATGTAGAAATGCCTAGAATGGACGGAATAACATTTCTCAAAAATTTGATGCGTTTAAGACCGATGCCTGTTTTAATGATATCAACCTTAACTGAGAAGGGCTCTGAAGTGACTCTAAAGGCTCTCGAGCTAGGCGCCATTGATTATATTCCAAAACCTAAGGTGTCTATTGCAGAAAGGTTAACTGAAGTCGCAGATGAAATTACCACAAAAATTCGCATAGCGGCTAAAGCAAATATATCTGCGTATAGTGAGCAAAAACAATCAACTGTATCATCTGTTGTAAAAATTTTGAGGAAAAAAACGCTCAAAGATGATGTGAGTTTAATTGCTATCGGTGCATCTACGGGAGGTGTAGAGGCAACAAAAAGATTGCTGTCTTATTTGCCTGCTGAAATGCCACCTATAGTTATTGTTCAGCATATGCCAGCAGGCTTTACTACTTCCTATGCGAATCGCTTGAACAGTTTGCTCGAATTAACCGTTATGGAATTTACCGGTTCGGAAAAAGTGTTGGAGGCGAATCATGTTTATATTGCCAATGGTAGTCAGCACCTGGCGGTGAGGACTAGTGCAGGACGTATATTGGGCTATTGTGTGGATGGTGACCCAGTAAACCGCCATAAACCATCAGTCGATGTCTTGTTCGATTCAGTCGCAGAGTTTATTAAAGGCCAAGCTTTAGGTGTCATGCTCACCGGTATGGGATTTGATGGTGCAGCAGGCATGGAAAAGATTAAGAAAATGGGTGCTATTACGGTTGCTCAAGATGAAGCCAGCTCGGTTGTATGGGGAATGCCTAGGGTAGCAATAGAACAGGGTTCGGTAAGCTATGTTTTACCACTTGATAAAATAGGGCCATTTATCGTAGAGCGTTGTTATGGATAATCACTTTATTTCCAGTGTCTACAAAAGAAAAAAGAGATGTTCATGATGCCAGGTTCATTTTTCAATAGGGGTGTTTTTTTTACATTGGTTGCTGTTTTGTTCGGTTTTTTTAACCCTGGGTATGAAGTCTTTGTTTTTTTGCTATTGATTATTTCTTCTTTTTGGATACTTTGCTTTTATAAAGTTAATACCAGTTTAAATAATCATAAACTAGTTGTTGATCGTGTTGAACAGTTAAAGAAATTTAGTATTGATTTGCAATCTCTTATAAATAAAGAGTTGGCACTGGTTCAAGAGGATATTATTAGGACTAAAGGCATTGTGAGTGATTCTATTGGCATATTACAAAAAAGCGCCTCTGACATTAATATGAATATGAACTTGCAAAAACAGTATTTAGAGTCTATATCAGAGATGTTGAGTGCTGATGGTAATGATGTTGTAGCAAGTGATGTAGGAAAGACATTTTTGGATATCGTCAATACTAATGCGTCTAGCGATGAGAATTCTGAAAGGTCAATTGAATATCTTAATAGAAAAAATAAGGACAGTATTGATAATATGATGCTTGCCCTTCAGTTTGAAGACATTGTCAGCCAAATATCTGAAAGAGTTGCACAGCATGTTGGTGATATTAGAATGACGGTGGATATATTGTCCCGGCTTTGTGAAAGTGAGTTTTCTACAAGTTTTCAGCAAGATCTGGAAAAAATGCGTGTTGAATATGCTTCTATAAAGGATAAGTTGCTTAGTGTTTCCTCAAGAAATTTTGCGGAGCAAAAAAATATGGATGAAGGTGATATAGAACTTTTTTAGAGGTGGCAAATGCCAATTACATATAAAGTGAGTGACAATAAAACAACGATTTATCTAGGTGATAAGTTTGATTATTCTCACATGGAAGAATTTCAATCAATTTATGAGAATAATAAAAGTGATGGTTATATTGTCGACTTCAGAAATACGGGGTATATGGATAGCTCTGGCTTAGGAATGTTGTTAAATATGAAAAGATTTTCAGGTGATAAAAAAATTGAGTTGTTAAATTGTAAAATGCAGATTAAGAAAGTATTGGTTATGTCCCGCTTTGATCAGCACTTTACTATTCATTAATAAAGAATGGGATTTTACATTGCGGATCATTTTAATAGATGTTGAC
>JBNKUQ010000055.1:0-19942 GCA_050298695.1 Cellvibrionaceae bacterium | reverse complement strand
GAAACTTCTTCTTTGTTTCTGAATTTTTCGACCGTATCTTTTACTACACATCTGCACTTTTGGTAATGTTTAGTTTTCTGTACGTTCTAATTTACACTTTCCGATTCAGCCTCAACAAAATTTTACTTATCAAGTCCCCACTGAAGATGCGGGTACCTTCTGGGCGCATGCTCACCACAAGACATTTGAACAATTAGCCAAAGGTTTGTATCTGCCTGTGATTGTGGAAGAAGCGAGCCCTTATCCCGTTGATAAAGACTTGTTATTTGTCGTGGATGATTGGCGTTTAAATCGAGAGAGACAGATCGATACATCATCATTTGGCGCAATGCACGATTGGTCTCACGGCGGCAGAATGGGCAACATAGTTACCGTTAATCGTCGACTACAGGAACAACTCGCCGTACATGCAGGTGACCGAGTTAGATTGCGAGTATTAAATGCAGCTAATGCCCGAATTTTTACTTTATTGTTCGAGGGTTTAATCACTTCCATCATTGCTAAAGACGGCCAGCCACTAGAGACGCCGGTTTCTATTCAAGAGGCCTTGACCATCGGTCCAGCAGAGCGTTACGACCTGGTTATCGATATTCCACCAAACTGGGCGGGCAATTATCCCATCAAAGCAATGGAGCGGCGACAAAATTTTAAGGTGGCGCAGTGGCAAGTGAGCCCCAAAACGAACATGCTCCCAGCGAGTTTAAGGCCCATTAAAGCCTTACAAAAAAATTCTTTGCCCGAGAAAAACTTCAAGGTACATCATGAACTGACCTTGGATATGTCCGGTGGTGCTATGGGTAATCTTCAGGCGGCTTTTTACAAGGGCGATAAACTGCCAGTCAATGAATTAATCGCAGAAAAACAAGTGTGGACTTTTAATGGTGTGGCTAATCTGCCTAGGGAACCCTTAATCAAAGTCAAAGTGGGTGAAGGCGTGTCAATCAATATAGAAAATAATACACGCTGGCCCCATGCCATGCATTTGCACGGCCACCATTTTCTTGCCAAGAACACAGTGTTAACCGATGAGGTGTGGCAAGACACTGTTTTAATGAAAGGAAATGAAAAAACCACACTGCGTTTTCAAGCAGAACGACCTGGGAAGTGGCTGCTGCATTGCCATATGATCGAACATCAGGCGGCAGGTATGGTGACTTGGATAGAAGTTTCTTCTACCGCTGTTTGACTTATAACAATGGATTACGTGAAGGACGGGTTTACACTGACCAGCAATGGTGGCGATCAAGATAAGCGGGAGAATACCCTATGAAAGTTATTGAGGTAGTAAAACAGTATGAAGATTCTGTCACACATCAAGAGCTGTTGATTGAAGGAGCGGGCTGTGCCAGTTGTGTCAGCAAAATTGAATCGGCCCTGAATGCAGTGCCGGGGGTAACAAGCGCGACCATGAATTTCGCTCAACGCACCGCCAGTGTGACCGGCACAAGCGGTGTTGATGATTTGATTCAAGCGGTAGAGCAAGCCGGGTACAGTGCTAAGGCTGCAGTGGCTGATAATGAAGACGATGCCCAGGCAGAAAAAGAGCAAGCGGATTGGGCTTATTACAAAAGACTGATACGTGAAATGACCATTGCACTGTCACTGGGAATCCCCTTGATGGTTTATGGCCTGGTGGCCGGAGATATGTCAGTTAACACATCAACAGAGCAAATCGCTTGGTTGCTGGTGGGGGCGCTAACCTTGGGAGTCATGGTGTTTTCCGGTAAGCATTTCTATATCGGAGCCTGGCAGTCTTTAAAAAATCATTCGGCCAATATGGACACGCTTATCGCTCTCGGTACGGGCACCGCCTGGCTGTACTCCATGGTGGTGGTGTTAATTCCTCATCTGGTGCCGGAGATGGCGCGCCATGTCTACTTTGAAGCAACAGCGATGATCATTGGTTTAATCAATTTAGGGCTGGCGTTGGAGTTGCGCGCACGGGGGCGTACCTCGGAGGCAATCAAGCGCTTGATTGGTTTGCAGGCGAAAACAGCCCGAGTGCTTCGTGATAATAAAGAAGTCGACATCCTCATCGAGCAGGTGCAATTAGACGATGTGGTTCGCGTGCGCCCCGGTGAAAAAATTCCAGTCGATGGTAAGGTGATTGAAGGCCATACCGCCATTGATGAATCGATGTTAACGGGTGAACCCATACCCGTTGAAAAAACGGAAGGCGATACTATCGCGGCCGGTACTCTTAATAAATCCGGTTCTATTCTATTTACTGCTACACGGGTGGGTAAAGACACCGCGCTCGCGCAAATCATCCAAATGGTGAAACGTGCCCAAAACTCCAAACCACCCATTGGCCGTTTAGCTGATGTGATCTCAGCCTATTTTGTGCCGACCGTGATGATTATCGCCGTACTCAGTGCGTTAGCTTGGATCAATATTGGCCCTGAACCCGTGGTGGCCTACGCTATCGTTGCGGCAACAACGGTATTAATTATTGCTTGCCCCTGTGCTTTAGGCTTGGCCACGCCCATGTCAGTGATGGTCGGGGTGGGCAAAGCGGCAGAAGCCGGTGTTCTGATTCGCAACGGTGAAGCACTGCAAACAGCTTCAAAAATTACAGCGATGATTTTGGATAAAACCGGCACCATTACGCTGGGCTCGCCTAAGGTCACCGATGTTTTGACTACTGATAAACATGATGCAAACACGATTCTAAGGCTGGCTGCAACACTCGAATCCGGTTCTGAACACCCCTTGGCTTTGGCCATCGTGGAGTCGGCTCAGGAACAAGGCATAGAACTTGGCAAGGTCTCCAACTTTCAGGCCATTGCTGGCCATGGGGTACAAGCTGAAGTAGATGGCAAGGCTGTATTGTTCGGCAATGAAAAACTCATGCATGAGCGCAATATTGAGCTGGGTGATTTTGTTGAAAAAGCACAAGCACTGGCGGCCGAGGCAAAAACACCGATGTATTTTGCCATTAACGATCAGTTCGCGGCGATTATTGCCGTTGCTGACCCCATCAAAGAAGACTCCATTGCCGCTATTCAACGTTTACAAGATAACGGTATCCGCGTCGTTATGCTGACTGGCGATAACCGTGCAACCGCAAAAGCCATCGCGACTAAGGTGGGGATTATAGAATTTTTTGCCGAAGTCCTACCCGAAGATAAATCCAAAAAAGTCCAGGAACTGCAAATGGCAGGCGAAATTGTCGGTATGACAGGCGATGGGATTAACGATGCCCCAGCTCTGGCGATGGCCAATGTGGGCTTTGCCATTGGCACCGGGACCGATGTGGCGATTGAAAGTGCAGATATCACGTTAATGCGCGGTTCACTCCATGGATTGGCCGATGCTATAGCTGTGAGTAAAGCCACCCTGCGTAATATCAAACAAAATTTGTTTGGTGCATTTATTTACAATGCTGCGGGAGTACCCATCGCAGCCGGTGTGTTGTACCCATTGTTTGGAGTGTTGTTAAGCCCCGTTATCGCGGGTGCAGCTATGGCGTTTTCATCTCTGACGGTGGTAAGCAATGCTAATCGATTACGTTTGTTTAATGCGCAAAAACACTAAAGCGCGAGGGTCTGATGATGATTAATATTATTGGCTTTCTACTGATTGCTCTAATTGTGTGGTGGTTTTGGCTCTATAAACCGAAAGAAACAGTGGTTGGAGCAGAGAATCTCATCATTACGGTTGCTAATGGCACTTACTCACCCTCTCATTTAAAAGTACCTGCTGGGCAGCCGGTAACCATTCAGTTTATGCGCAAAGATTCCTCTCCTTGTGCGGAAACCGTGCTGATTCCAAATTTGCAGATCAGCGAAACCTTGCCGTTGAATAAGCTGAAAAACGTTGATTTACCGGCGATGCCCGCCGGTGAATATCCCTTTCATTGTCAAATGCAGATGTACCGTGGGCAAATTCATGTTGTTGAGGAGAATCTATCATGACCCAAGCATCCCGATCATTCTGATTTACACCCAAGAAGGGGGTGGCAGCTCTGGGGCTGATTGGTGCCTCCAGTTAAAAGCCGAAGGTCATAACATCGCCAAGGAATACATGGTTTCTTTTTCGCATTTCATACAAATCACCTGAATAGGCCGGGAAGTTTTAAACCGGATTTAGACAAAAAGGCCAAGCCAAATACAGCCCCAAAAAATACGACTATTTACAGCGATAAAAAACATAATCTCTAAGCTGGGGAAATGGCATATTTGTAGATTTCGCGATTAGTTGTTATTGGTGGTATGATGGAATTGGTGACTCATTTCTATGGCCTTGTACAGTTTTCGCAACGATATGCACCATATTTGGATTCGGACTTTGGGATGCAATCATTTTAGTCGGGATTAAATAGATCTATAAAAATAAAACAGGGGTCGCATATTGAATGTCAATATATACTTGGTGTTAACCTCCTGTCTTACTGGATAGGGTATTAAAGAAGTATGGACAGTAGTTTGTCAAAAATATCACAGAAAATATCAACCTCCATGAATATTTTGGATGAATTACCTGTGGGTGTCATGCTGGTTTCTACAGAAGGCAGTATCGATTTTATTAACCCAAAAGTGGCAAGTATTTTTGGCTACATAGCTGATGAATTAATTGGTTCCCATTTTGAAAAACTGATCCCTCAGCGATTCCATCATGTTCACTCTAAAAATGCCAGCGATTACATGAAATCTCCTTCTCATCGAGCTATGGGGGATGGGCGTACAATACTACCGGGCGTTAAAAAAAATGGGCAAGAAATTGATTTGGAGATCGGCTTGGTTCCCTTTTCTTCTAATGACTATAAGGGTGTGCTTGTTACCATGATTGAAGCAACCAACCCAATACTGAAAGTGGCTGCCTGCAATGATTTTTTGACCGGGCTTCCAAATCGCAACCTGTTTTTATCACATGGTGAGACTTTGCGTAATCTTGCCATTCGCAACCAAACATGGCTTAGTATTATGTTTATTGACCTCGATGGCTTTAAGGCCATTAACGATCATTATGGTCATGATGTAGGTGATACTGTTTTGTGTCAGGTTGCGAATATTTTACGTGATAGCACACGTAAAAATGACATCATCGCTCGTTTAGGGGGCGATGAGTTTATTCTATGCTTTTATGGCGTTAGCCGTGATATGGATATCGAAAAAATTGCTCAGAATTTGATAGATAAAATTAGCGCTATTCATATTAATAACGTTTTATCCTTACTTAGTGCCAGTGTCGGTGTTGTTTCTTTTACTCATAATAATCTGTTGAATATAGACCTTAATAGTATGATTAATAAAGCCGATTCCCTGATGTATAAAGCAAAACATAGCGGTAAAGGACAGTTTTTCCACCAAATATTAGATGTAGTAAGCTAAAAAATGTTAGTTCTTTATAATGACTAACGATGCAATTCCGAAAAATTATTCAAGCTGCTTCGATGATAATCGGATTTTCATTGCGGTCAAAAATCAGATAGCGGCCCACGTCTTGGCCTGAGGCAATATCATTCGTCATATTGTTTAAGTAAATTTCGGCCTCTTCACTGCTGGGTGCCTGTTGGTTTTCTCCAGCAAGCGCAGCAATAAATACAAAGTCCCAATCTTTACTGACGCCATCGGCTTCACTGGTTAAATCAGCAAAGCTCGTTAATTCAGTCAGCAGTTTGTCTACACACATAATTGGAGTAATCTCGCCATGTTGCTCATCACGTTTTTGTGTTTTTTGATTTGCGGTAGCGGAGGCAAATAAAAACAACAGGCGCTGAGGGTTAGTTTGTTCAGAGGCCATTTTTAGAAAATCGGAAAATGTTGTGATCATGTTGTCTCCTGTATGAAATCAGTATTCGTTTTAAATGTAGTTTTTAATGAATAATTTTTACCACAGGTCAACCGCATGATAATCTTCTGGATTGGCCTCTACCCACCTATCCTGACCTGATTGAGTGGTTTCTTTTTTCCAAAAAGGCGCCTGGGTTTTTAAGTAATCCATGATAAATTGCGTTGCCGCAAAAGCGGCTTTGCGGTGTGGGCTTGTGGTGCCAACCAGAACAATTTGATCACTCACTGTCATGTGGCCGACACGATGATAGATAACGACACGCCCCAGTGGCCAGCGCTCTGTGGCCTGTTCAGCAATTGCCAGCAGAGCTTTTTCTGTCATCTCAGGGTAGTGCTCCAAATATAACCCACTGACAGTGTCTCCCTGGTTAAAGTCCCTGACTCGACCAATAAACAGCGCAATACCACCATCCTCCGTGTTATCACAGGACAGCCATTGGTGCTCTCTGCCTACATCAAAATCCTCTGGTGAAACGGTAATGCTTATTTTTTTCACTTAGCCACCCGTCATTGGTGGAAAGAAAGCAACTTCATCGTGATCATTGATTGTCGTGTGCACATTAGCCAGTGTTTGATTAACCGCAACTTTCACACTATTACTTGTCAGTGGCGTTTGCCAGTCAGGATGGCTTTCAATCAGTTTGTCTCGCAGTTGAGCTACTGTCTGACAGTGACCTCGTTCAATGGACAGTTTTTCGGTGCCTACCTGTTGTTTTAATCCGGCAAAAAATAACACGTCAATCATATTGGTTCCTCCTGATGGGTTTTGCGAATGTATTGCCCCTTTTTTCCGCCAGACTTTTGTTGTAAGCAAATACCACTGATGGTCATCGACATATCAGCAGCTTTGCACATATCATAAATAGTCAGTGCCGCAACAGAAACCGCCGTTAGCGCTTCCATTTCTACGCCGGTTTGTCCAGCGAGTTTGCAGTAGGCCTGAATGTCGACGCAATTTTTGCTTTGGTTAATATTAAACTCGACACTCACTTTACTTAATGCCAACGGATGACAAAGTGGAATCAAGTTGGCACATTGCTTGGCAGCCTGAATACCGGCAATACGGGCAACGGCCAGCACGTCGCCTTTTTTTAGCGCGTTATCCGTTATCAGTTGTAATGTTTTTGGGTTCATGGAGATTTTTCCGACAGCGGTGGCCTCGCGAGTCGTGACCGATTTCCCGGAAACATCAACCATGCTGGCCTGCCCCTGCTGATTAAGGTGTGTCAATGTCATGTTAACCTCGCGATTGACACGTTGACGCATCGACTTGTTTTAACTGGGGGACAAAATTGCAAGGTCCCTGGCGAGCGTCTAACTGCTTCTCTATGATGCTTTCCCATGCGGTGCGGCAAGCGTTGGTACTGCCGGGCACGCAGAAGATGAGTGTTTGATTGGCCAGGCCGGCAATGGCGCGGGACTGAATAGTGGATGTGCCAATCTGTTCGTAAGAAATTTGCCGGAACAATTCACCAAATCCTTCTACCGTTTTATCCAGTAGGGGGATAATTGCCTCGGGGGTACTGTCACGCTGTGTGAATCCAGTGCCACCGGTAATCAGTACAACCTGGGTGGTATCACTGGCAATCCAGCGTGAGACTTCCGCTCGAATTTTATAAATATCATCTTTAATAATGACTTTATCACTGAGCGTGTGGCCCGCTGTTGTTAGCTTGTTTACCAACAACTGGCCTGAGGTATCAGAGTCTTCATTGCGGGTATCCGATACGGTTAATACAGCGATTTGCAAAGGAATAAATGAATCGCTAACGTGTTTACCCATGGTTTACACCTTCATGTTTGTTAAAAAATTGAGCACACTTTTGTTGTAAATGATATTGCACTTGTTGCCACTGCTCAGGAGTATTGCTGTTAACCAGTACGAGGGAATCATTGGTGTCAATAGCTGTGGCACTTAGTGTTTCGAGCAACCGATGCACGGATAATTGCCGGTGTTGCAGGCAATATTCCAGATAGGGTAGTAGCGATGCTTGCAACGGCAACACGCAGGGTAAAACACTTTCCCGAAAATAACTGGCGCACTGCTGTTGTTCACTATGCAATAGCAGCATGCGGACATCCTGACTGCGTAACAGAGGCATATCGACGGGGGTTACGACACAAAAATCTGCGTTGCCGCCATAGCGCTGTAAACAGGCATGAATACCCGCCAATGGACCCATATGGGGGAAAATATCTGGTATATATCCTGGTGTATTACGACTAACTAGTACGTCCTGGCAACCACTGTCATATAAACGCTGTCTTGCCTGATCAAGCAAGCTGACACGGGGCGATTGCGGAAGTTTTATAGTGGCTTTGTCGGTTTTCATCCGACGGGATAAGCCACCCGCCAATACAATACCCAACATGATTACCCCCCCAGCATGGCCAAATGTTGAGTGGAGCCCGTATTCTGTGAGGCCAGTTCGTGACCGGCTTTTTTGCCATATACCCGTTGTTGCAGGCGTGCGGCCAGTTGTTCGGTGGATTCCGTCAATAGAAAAGGGCGCAAATCGCTATTGTCATCAGCAAACAGGCACAGATGTAATTTACCGGTAGAGGACAGTCGCAAACGATTACAGGTGGTACAGAAATCTTTGCTGTAGGGCATAATCAGGCCGATATTACCCGCGTAATCCGGGTGCCGGTATTCCAGAGCGGGGCCGGCATCGGCCGCACGGATGATGGGCAACCATCCTTCTTGTTCCAGGCGTATTTGAATGGCTTGACCGTTAACATGTTGGCGGTGGTAAAAGTCGGTATTGTCACCGGTTTGCATCAATTCAATAAAACGCAAGGTTACCGGTGTGTCTTTGATCCAATCGAGAAAATGGTTGAGTTCCGGGTAATTAAAATCCTGCATTAACACGGCATTGATCTTGAGTCGTGTCAGCCCTTTGGCCAGTGTTTGCTCAATGGTTTTGAGAATCTGTTGCAGTTTATTGTGTCCGGTGATTAACCGAAACATGTCCGGACGTAAACTGTCGAGGCTGATATTCAGTGCATCGAGTCCCGCATTGAGGTAGTCGTCAATATCCTTATGCAAGCGATAGCCATTGGTGGTGAGTGCAACCGTGTTAATGCCCTCGACTTGTTTACAACATTGGATAATCTCCGGTAAATCTTTGCGCAAGGTTGGTTCGCCACCGGTTAAACGAATTTTATGCGTACCGCTAAAGGCAAAGGCGCGGACAGCAGCTTCAATTTCGGGTAGGGACAAGGGGATATTGCCAGGTGGTGTGCAGTAGCCATCGGGCAAGCAATAATTACAACGAAAATTGCAGGCATCGGTGATAGATAGACGTAAATAATTAAAACGCCTGTTGAAGCTGTCGGTTAACATAATTTCTGCCTTTCCAAATTCGGGAGGTCAGTGCATTTCTACACTCACCCTGGCAGGTTTTCGGAGCAGTTGATTTACCAAAAACCTGCGGCTTAAACACCTTGTTTACAAAAAATTTAGGTGAATCAGCTCGGCGATGACTAGCATTCTATCGTACGGTTATTTTATCGTAATCTCTATTGCCAGAAGAGAGTAGTTATCTATCTCTTAGGAGGTAGTCTGTGCTCTCTTATCTCATAATGGGTAGAACCACTACCCCAAGAGCTGAATACCATTTGTTGATTCACTGGCATAAAGTTATTGATTAAATAATGCTGATAAATCGGAAAAGCGATGAACATGTTAGATAAAACGGTCGGAAAAATTGCCTGTGAATTGCCCGGTGCTACAGCGATTTTTGAACAGTTCGGTCTGAATTTTTGCTGTGGCGGCAATAAGTCTCTTAAAGAGGCTATTTTCGAAAAAACCATAGATGAAACAGCGATATTGAATGCATTAAGTGCATTGTCGGAACGCAACAAAGACGCTATTGATTGGGCTAAGGCAACGGACAGTGAGTTAATTGATCATGTTCTCCAGCGTTACCATCAAACGCATCGACAACAGTTACCTGAATTAATCCGACTTTCACGCCGCGTAGAAAATGTCCATGGCGAACGTCCTGGGTGTCCCATAGGTTTAGCGGATCACCTGGAGCAAATGGCACAGGCACTCGAAGCTCATATGCAAAAGGAAGAACAAATATTATTTCCTATGCTCAAAGCGGGTAAACACCATATGGCGCGAGCCCCCATACGGGTGATGTTGGAGGAACACAATGAACATAACAACGCGTTAGCAAAAATACGCGTTTTAACTAATGATATTACTTTGCCTCAAGGAGCCTGCACCACCTGGCGTGCCTTGTACACTGCCGTGCAGGCTTTCGTGGATGATATACAACAGCATATTCACCTGGAGAATAGTCTGCTGTTTGTTGAACGCAACCACGCTTAAACGCAGTGACTTTGCTATTAAATACATCCTCCACAACTGCCACAACGCCAGTCATGGCGGTTAACCGCCTGATAAAACCACTGCATATGCTGTTTATCAATGGGAATATCGTTGTCGACAAATACCTGTGCCAGCCAATCAGCATTGGCAACTATCCAGTCGTCTTCTGTTAACCCTTCGGCAAAGTCGGGATCATCTTCATAGAGAAAACTGTAAATACCGTAAGTGCCCATCTCTTTTTCTTCTTTTTCTTTTGGCAACAGGATCGGGCAGCCTTGGAAAGTGACTTCCCAATGTCCTAAACAGAGCAGGCTGCCTTTGGCGGTCCAATCGGCCTGAAAGGGATTTTCCAATATATCAGCCACACTTGGAGTCTCCGCAGTGTAAGCAGGTTTTGCAGCCATCCATAAAAATAACGGCTTTGGTATGACATTTGAGGCACAAAGCAGCCGATACCGGGTAACCATCGGTTTGTGGCTCGCTAGTGTGCTTTTTCAGGTAAGCCTGATGCTTTTCTTCGAGGACTTCTTTTTGTACGTCACTGAGTTCGGTGTCGTGTAACAAACCAATGGTTTTTAAATGGGTTTCTATGGCGTCACCAATTTCGGCGACCAATGATGGCATAAAACGACCACCAGATTTGAAATAGCCTCCCTGAGGATCAAACACGGCTTTTAACTCTTCGGTTAAAAATGTGACATCACCGCCTTTACGAAAAACTGCGGAAATAACGCGAGTCAGTGCAACCACCCACTGAAAATATTCCAGGTTTTTTGAATTAATAAATATTTCAAAGGGGCGACGCATTTCATGATCGGTGCCTGGGTTCAGCAAAATGTCGTTAATCGTAATATAGAGCGCATGATCCGATAACGGGGTTTTAATTTTATACGTTGAACCCAGCAATATCTCAGGTCGACTTAGATTTTCGTGCATGATTTCAATATCATTGTCCGATTCGGATGCAGATTCTGTTTCTTGATTTGCTACACGAAAGCCGACGATGGCTTGGTCTATTTTGGTAGGCATAATAAAAGTCTCCTGTTAAAACTTGCCGTAGTAACCTTCTTTCAGGGCATCATAAAGGTTTGCTGCAGTGTGTAGCTCGCCATCATATTCCACGGTGTCGTTGCCTTTGAGTTGTACCTCTTGTCCATCGGCCAGAGTGAATACATACATCGTATTTTCCAGATCGGTTTCTTTGACTAAAACGCCTTGAAAGGCTTCTGGATTAAAACGGAATGTCGTACAACCCTTCAGACCGTTGTCACATGCGTAAAGATAAATATTTTTAAATGATTCGTAGCGGATATCGGTGGGCACATTGATGGTTTTGGAGATGGAGGAATCGATCCATTTCTGCGCCGCCGCTTGCACATCCACATGTTGTGTTGGGGTTATCTGATCACTGCAAACAAAATAATCCGGTTGTTGAGTGATGTCTGGATACAATTGTTGATGCAGTAACCATTCGTAAGAATAGACGCTGATTTTTTCCTTGGTTTTTTTACCGGGTCGAATAATATTCCGTGAGTATTCATGGGCAAAACTGGGTTCAATACCATTACTGACATTGTTACCCAGCGACAACGCAATGGTGCCGGTTGGGGCAATGGAAGAGTGATGAGTAAAGCGGCAGCCGTATTGTTTAATGCCCGCGATAATTTCCGGTTCGACAGAAGCAATACCCTGCATATATTCACTGTAATCACTAAACAAAACTTTATTGCTAACGCTATCGCCCACCTTCAACCCTGCGTCTGACAATTGCGGCTTGTTGTAAAAATGTTCTGCTGTCAGTTGAGTACTGTCATTGAAAATCGGGGCAGGGCCTTTTTCTTTGGCCAGCTCAATGCCGGTTTGCCAGCCGGTTAACGCCAGGATTTGGCTAACCTGTTCGGTAAAGGCAATGGAATCGGCACTGCCATAAGGTATCTTCAATAATGCCATCGCAGAACCCAAACCCAAAAACCCCATACCATGACGGCGTTTGTATTGAATTTCGTGTTGTTGTTGTGGCAAAGCCAGACCGTTAATCTCTACCACGTTATCCAGCATTCGCGTAAAAATACGAATTACCTGTCGATATTTTTCCCAATTAAATGAAGCCTCGTCAGTTAACGGTTGCTCAACAAAGTGGGTTAAATTGATGGAACCTAATAAACAGCTACCGTAAGGGGGTAAGGGTTGCTCACCACAGGGATTGGTAGCTCGAATGGTTTCGCAAAACCAGTTATTGTTCATTTGATTAACGCGATCAATCAGAATAAACCCCGGTTCGGCATAATCGTAGGTTGATGTCATGATTTGATCCCACAAGCGATGGGCAGGCAAGGTTTTATAAATCAGACAAGCAGTTGCACCCTTATCATTTTGGATGGTGTTATCACTATTGTGAAGCTGATGAGGTAATACTCGCCAGACGACTTTTTCCGGATTATTCAGATCGATTGGTTTTTTATCCTGCTCCACTCGCGAAATGGGAAATGATAAGGTCCAGTTTTTTTTCTGCCTGACCGCATCAATAAAATCATCCGTAATCAGCAGTGATAAATTAAATTGCCGCAGACAACCATCTTGTCGCTTGGCGCGGATAAATTCCTGGACATCGGGATGATGAACATCAAAGGTTGCCATTTGTGCACCGCGCCGGCCTCCAGCCGAGGATACGGTAAAGCACATTTTATCGAAGATTTCCATAAACGATAATGGCCCGGATGTGTAGGCACCGGCACCGCTGACGTACGCTCCTTTAGGTCTTAAAGTCGAAAATTCGTAGCCAATACCGCAACCGGATTTTAGCGTTAACCCGGCTTCAAGATTTTTTTCCAAAATTCCTTTCATGGAATCATCAATCGTGCCAGAAACGGTGCAATTAATCGTTGAGGTTTCTGGTTTGTATGCTTGAGCGCCTGCATTTGACAAAATGCGTCCTGCAGGGATAGCGCCGTTTTCCAGGGCCCAGAGAAATTCAGATCGCCAGTGAGCTTTGCGTTTGGGTTCAATATCAGCCAGTGCTTTTGCAACTCGTGCAGCCGTATCATGGATGGTGTGATCAACGGGATGTTGTTCTGCATCACACAGACGATACTTTTGCCGCCAGATATCCAGTGATGCTTCTTGCAAGGGAACCTTGCTATCCGATGACGGTGTAACATATTCACAGTTACTTTCAGTTACATCCATAAATACTCTCTCTGTCTTGGTGTTTTTGGTTATTAAGCCATAAATCCTGGCACTAACCTATTTGCCAGACGAGGTATGTCATCCCAACATATTTACTACTCAAGAGGTATCTTCGATAAAGCGTTAAGCATTTGTGAACATCTAATCACGCTCCAAAAAATTATGGCTGACGGCATAGTCCAAACGTTTGCGATGTGTATCCGCTTTTACTGCAAAAAACATAACGACCATGCAAGCTGCCAAAACACCGTACAAAATCATAAATGCCGCGCTGTGGATACCCATAATATCGACACTGACACCAAAAATAATCGGTAGCGTACAACCACCCAATGCCCCCAGTGTTGCGACAAAACCTCCTGCCGGCCCCATTTGATTGGGGTAATAGTCATAAAGCGTTTTGTATACACTGGCTCGCCCAAACCCCTGGGCCAGGCCAATCACTAATAACAAGGCGGTAAATAACCAGACATTAATTTCTATGCTGATAGTGATATCACCTTCGACGCCATGAATAGTCATCGTTGTCGGTGGATAACTGAGAAAAAATAAACACACCAGACAAATCCAGAAAACACTCCAGTTGACACTGCGGCCACCGTATTTATCGGCAAACCATCCCCCCAGTGCCCGCACCATACTGGAGGTCGTGACGAATGCCAGAGTAAATCCCAACGCTTGTTCATCGCTTAGCTGATAGGCATTCACATAGTACTGGGGCAGCCACAATATTAAGGCGAGAAAGCTGCCGAAAACAAAATAGTAATACAGACCAAAACGCCACAATTGGGGGTGGCGCAGTAGCGTAAGCAGTGGCAGGTTGTCATCCTGCGAATGCAGTGAAACAGGAGGTTGCCTGGGAGCCAGGAGGGCAAACATCAGCAGCATTACCAGCAAGCCGATACCATAAAGCACACTGATGTAACGCCAAGTCAATGAATCCAGTAACAAGGGCACCAGTACTAAGGTAATAGCGGCGCCGGCATTGCCTGCGCCAAAAATTCCCATCGCGGTGCCTTGCTCATCACTTTCAAACCAGTCGGTGACATAGCGAATACCAATGGTAAATGAAGTGCCACTAATCCCCAGCCATAAACCGACCAACAGGTAATGCCAAAGACCGGATAAAAAAGGCAATAAAAATAATGCGGGAACAACGCTCAACATCTGGCCAATGAATAAAGGTTTAGGCGCGATGGTTTTTAATAAATAACCGGCCGGTAAACGTAACAGGGCACCTGTCAGCATCGGTGCCGACAGCAATAAACCTAATTCGGTAGCAGAAAGTTGTAAGCGTTGATCTAACTCTAGTCCAAGTACGGCATAAAGTGTCCAGACCGAAAAATTGGCGGCAAATGCCAGTGTAGCCATAATCAGTGCAATCGTGGCCTTGGAATTTTTGCGGATACTAACCATCATTATTGCCTTTAGCGTAAACCATTTTGATAATCTATTTAAACAGATCCTAAACCAGCAATGCAGTCTCTATCTCTTATGATTTTGAACGACGATCAGTTCTACTCCTAAAGGAGTACATTGCTTTGTTGTTTGCGGCCTCTGAGTGTTTTTAGCGATACCGATAGTGGTAGTGGTCAAACTCCACCACTTTTTTCCTGAATAGGGTATTTGATATAAGTCAATTTGGAGTGTTGTGGAAAAGACCACACTGGCAACAGCTCATGTTGGAAATCACTCGGGAGAGGTTATGTCAAACGATCATTCAATTAAATTACTGGATTTTGGCGACCCCAAGATCAAGACACTGCATATCACCTGGTTTGCATTTTTTCTGACATTTGTGGTGTGGTTCAATCACGCACCACTATTGGTTTTTATGAAAGAAACCTTTGCCATGTCGACGCAACAGGTTAAAGCGTTGATGATACTGAATGTGGCATTGACTATTCCGGCCCGTATAGTCATCGGTATTCTGGTGGATAAGTTTGGCCCACGAAAAGTTTACGGTAGCTTACTCGTACTGGCAGGCATATTTTGTATTGCCTTTGCGATGGCCAAAACCTATGAGCAATTGGCTTTATTGCGTTTTTTGATGGGGTTTGTGGGGGCAGGATTTGTTATTGGGATTCGCATGGTGGGTGAATGGTTTCCTCACAAAAGCGTGGGGATTGCTGAAGGCATTTATGGCGGCTGGGGTAATTTTGGTTCTGCCGCGGCGGCTATGAGCTTGCCCACACTAGCGTTGATTTATGGTGGTGAAAACGGCTGGCGCTACGCACTGGCCACAACCGGTGTTATTGCCAGTCTGTACGGTTTTTTCTACTACCGGGTTGCTCGTAATACGCCCAAAGGTTCTACCTATTTCAAACCCAAAAAATCCGGTGGTTTGGAAGTGACTTCCTGGAAAGATTTTTACCTTTATTTACTGATGAATATTCCTATGTACATAGCGCTGGGCGTTTTATCATGGAAATTGTCACCCAGCGGTGTTGCACTGATCAGTACTGAAGCCATGTATATTATATGGGCGGTGTTGGTTGTGCTTTTTATCTACCAAACATCACAAATCTGGAAGGTTAATAAAGAAAACCTGACGGAAGGTGTTTCCGAATTGGATAAATACAAATTCAAACAAGTCGCTATTTTGGATTGGGCCTACTTTGTGACTTTTGGTTCTGAATTGGCCGTTGTGTCCATGTTACCTCTGTTCTTTTTGGAGACTTTCCAGAGCTTGGATCCGGTAAAAGCGGGGTTACTCGCATCCGGTTTTGCCTTTATGAATCTGGCCGCACGTCCAGCGGGTGGTTGGTTTTCGGATAAATTTGGGCGTCGCAAATCGCTGATGATACTGATTGGCGGGTTGGCTGCCGGTTATTTTGTTTTGAGCCAAATTACGTCTGGCTGGTGGATAGCCTTGGCGGTCATTGCGACCATGAGTTGTTCCTTCTTTGTGCAAGCGGGTGAAGGTGCGGTATTTGCTATCGTGCCTCTGATCAAACGCCGCATGACCGGACAGATTGCTGGTATGGCGGGGGCTTATGGCAATGTGGGGGCAGTAACTTATTTGACCATTTTAAGCTTTGTTGATTACAGCACTTTCTTTATGGTGATCGCTATCTCGGCACTGGTGGTATTCTTTATCGCTATGTTACTGGATGAACCCAAGGGTACGATTACCGAAGTCCTTCCCGATGGCACAGTACAAATGATTGAGGTGGGTTAAACACTGTAATTAGAGGGTTTTGTCAGTAAACTGTGTGAGTAATCCAAGCGAGAGAACAATGGCAGAGCCCTTAACGCTGAATGTTGCACAGCTTTCGATAGCTGGCGTAAAGCCCGTTAATGAAGACTCGACCGGTGTTGAGGTGCCGGTCGAACCTTATGTGCTACTCAATAAAGGTATCACATTGGCCGTGGCCGATGGTGTTTCCACGGCTGAGGCGGGCAGGGAGGCTAGCCAAACGGCCATTGATCGCTTTATTGAGGAATATTATCAAACCCCCGATACCTGGTCCGTCAGTCACGCCGGACAAAAAATACTCTCCACCATTAACACACGTCTGTTTCGCAAAAGCCATCAGTTTACAACAGAAAATAAAGGCTTCCTCTGTACTTTCAGTGCACTGATTGTAAAAAGTAAAGTCGGGCATTTTTTTCATGTGGGTGACAGCCGAATTTATCATTTTCGCGCGGGAAAATTAAAACAACTCACCACCGATCACACTGCGGTAATGAGCGAGGGACACGCTTCGCTATCACGTGCCTTGGGTATGGATAGTCGTTTAAATGTGGATTACGGTAAAGTTATTCTGGCCAACAATGATTTGTTATTGCTGACCTCTGACGGCATACATGACTTTATTCGTGCCGAGGACATCGAAACGCTGCTGGCAAATGAAGCACCTGTTGACATTATAGCGGCAACCTTACAAGACCGCGTACTTAGCCAACACAGCAATGATAATATCAGCGTCATACTGGCAAGGGTGGTGAGTTTACCGGACGAAAATCTTGACGATTACAGCGCACAATTAACTCGTTTGCCTTTTCCTCCTGATCTGTCATCAGGGATGAAAATTGATGGTTACGAAATTGAACAAGAGTTGTTTGCATCCAGCCGCAGTCAGATCTACTTGGTACGGGATATTGAGTCAAACTATCGCTATGTAATGAAAACACCATCGCGTAATTTTGAAGATGACGTGCACTACATCGACCGCTTTATTCAGGAAGAATGGATTGGCTCTCGTATTCACAATGAGCACGTCGTAAACGTTATTCGTCAGCATCGACCAAGGCATTATCTTTATTATTTAATGGAGCACATTGAAGGGCAGGGATTGGACCAATGGATAGCAGAACATCAACCACCAAGTCCCAAACAAGCCATTACTATTGTTAAACAAATTGCAGAGGGTTTACGTGCTTTCCATGAAAATGAAGCGGTTCATCAGGATTTGAAACCGGCTAACATCATGCTGGAAAAAAATACCCATCGAGTTGTCATTGTTGATTTTGGTTCAGTCTATGTCGCCGGTTTAGCTGAACTCTATCGGCCATTAACCCACGAAGGTGCTTTGGGTACGGCTTCTTACTCCGATCCCGCCTATTTACTGGGACATAATCCGGGTATTCAGGGCGATGTCTACTCGTTGGCGACCATTGTTTACGAAATGTTTTGTGGGCACCTGCCTTATGGTGAACGCATTGAAGAATGTCGTTCAGCGATGGATTATGATCGCTTGCGTTATCAATCCGCTATTGAACACAACCCGGTTATTCCCATCTGGTTTGATAGAGCATTACAGCGGGGCACGGTGTTTGACCTTGAACAACGCTATCGCAGCATTGCTCAATTACTACAGGATTTAACGCAGCCTAATCCGAATTTTTTGCGTGATGAACCTGTTATACAAAAGCAAACAGATTCAGTACTTTTTTGGAAAATGGTCGCGGGATTTTTATTGGTAACTCAGTTATTAGTCATTTATTTATTTACCCGCCAGTAATAATTCGATTTAAGAAGATAAAGCCATCAGTTGTCGGGTCATCGCGTGTTTGATCGGTGGAAAATGATCGCTAAAACGCAATAATGCAAATACATCTATGTGATAGCTGTCACAAAAAATAAAAAAATCCATTGAGTTGTCACTTAATATAATACTAGCACTTGTTTTGAATTATGTTTTTGTAGACGATCCGCCTACCTGTTTATTTTTACAGATATACAAAGGGATTCAGGGAGATCTAGTAGAAAAATTAAACTTTAGGAGATTATCATTATGTCCATTTTCATGTTATATGATGGTGTTAAGGGAGAGTGTTCAGACCCTGCCCATAAAGAATGGCAAGACATTGAAAACATAAGCTGGGGAGTTTCCCGAAAAATAACATCTAACTAGTAGCACTCAGGGTGACAGAGAAAACTCAAATGCTGTTATCGGTAATATTTTAATAAAAAAGCACATGGATAAAGCGACACCAAAAAACTTTTTAGAATCTTGTTGTGGAACAGGTAAAACGGTGCGGATTCGACTAACGAAAACAGGAGCAGGTTCTGGTGCAGATGTCTTTATGGAGTATATCTTATCCAATGCGTTAATTTCTTACTACCAAGTGGAAGCAGAGTCACAAAGCAATAATCGTCCAGTTGAAAAAATGGAAATTAGCTTCACAAATATTGAAGTCAAATACACACCTTATGATGAAGACGGTTGTCCGCTTCCTAATCTTGCGGTTGCATTTGATACTTCAACTAATACAAAACGATAATATAAGGAGATTGTTATTATGGCAGAAGTTAGACATCCAACTGACTTTAATGTGAAAGTCACCATTAGAAAAGTATTAGAAGTAAGTTATTCAGGAGAAAAAGGGGTTAAATTAGCTGCTGCCCTAAAAAAAGGCCCTGTAACCTTCAAACTAGATAACAAAAGAAATATAAGTAGTTCAGCAAAATTAGGCAGATATAGCATAAGTGGTTTTGATAGTATTAAGGCTTTAGGCGTACAAATCAAATTCATTAAGATTACAGCAAAGCTTAAAGATAATGGTGATATTGCCTATAATGCAGGTATTTCTTATGGTGCGTTTTACTTTGATGTTGCAGGTTCCTTTGATGTTGAAAAGCTTGTACTAGACAATAGCGGCCTATCTGGGAACGCTTATAGATCAATAAAAAATTATAATCAGCAAAACCAAGAAGCGTTAGAAAGTATTCGTAAAAGATGATAATCAAAAAGGAATTATTTATGTTTTCTATTAAGTTAATTACTACTTTTATTTTGGTTTCAATGCTTGCCTCTTGTGCCTCTTTTAGTTCATCTAATAGCCCTTCGGAGCACGTTATACTTGGTCGCTATCTTGAATATATTTTAGTTATTGAAAATGACGATATTGCTGAAAGAGCAAAAGATTTTTTAAGTGAGCCCTTTTATGAATGGGCAAAAGATGAGCTTAAAAATAATATTGATTTAACACAGAGAGACACAATACAACTGACCTATATGCCTTTATCTCAGCTAAAGAGCTACGAATTTTCTACATTTAATAATATTTATTGCCTTAAATTAAATGGTTATGATGTAAATCAAAGAAAAATATCCTTGCTTTTAGATTATATTTTAGAAAACGGAAAATGGAAGATCCATAAGTTTTTTGC
>JBNKUQ010000054.1:0-20002 GCA_050298695.1 Cellvibrionaceae bacterium | reverse complement strand
ATGGCATCATTCGCGAAGTGGCCTTGGCGGCGAATATCAGCAATAACAGTCTATTCCAACAAAACCCCTCCGCGACAGCGACTTATTTGATCGAGACGGACCCGGCCTTTACCAACCAAAATAATTGGTTGTCTTCAGAATATATCTTGCTGCAGTTGGATTATCCGGCCCTATTGGAGGCGAAGCGCCTGGGGGATGGCTTCTACGAACAGCGTCTGATTCGTGAGCAAGTGTTGGAACTGACGGGCCGTCGTTTTTTGGATGATTACACCAGCGATGAGAATCAATACCAAGCCTTGATGGACAACGGCCTCACCTTTGCTCAAGAACACGAATTGATTCCCGGCGTGAAACTCACTGCCGAGCAGATGGCCCAGCTCACCACCGATATCGTGTGGCTGGAAACGGAAACCGTGACCTTGGCCGATGGCTCAACCCAAGACGTGTTGGTGCCCAAAGTCTATGCCTTGGTTCAGGAAGGCGACCTCACTGGCGCTGGCGGCTTACTGTCAGGGGATAGCGTTAACTTAAACGTGAACCAATTGGTGAATAGCAATGCCATTATTGCGCGCCAAGGCGTTAATCTCACTACGGATACCTTGCGCGATACGGGTGGACGCATTCAAGCGAATCGCATTACCACTTTCTCTTCCGAAGACACGGTTCTGACCGGCAGTCGTTGGCAGGCGCGCGAGTCCTTGGATATTCAAGCCGGTCGCGATCTGACGCTCAATCGCGAGAGTCGCACCACTGATCTGCAGAATAGTTCGCGTACCCGCCTGGGCGACAAGACCCAGTTATTTGTCACCGGTCCTACGGGCCGTGCGTCTCTCAGCGCAGGGCGTGACCTCACGGTGACCGGCAGTGATATTGTGAATGACGGTACAGGTACGACTCGTCTACAAGCGGGAAATAACCTCACTATCAACACCGCCTCAGAAACCGAACGTGTTGAGCAAGGGGGCTTCAACTACACCCGTGAGACGGTTCATGGCAGCACCATTGATGCCCAAGGGGATGTTGAATTGATGGCCGAGTCGGGGTTTACGGCGGTATCGGCGAGCATCCAAGCAGGACAAACCCTCACTATTCGGGGAGATGAAGTGAGCATCACCGCCGATGCTAATTCCCTCGACAGCCAAGCAAAAGGCCAAGGCTATCGCCAAGCAGAAAAAAGCACGACGCATCAACTCAGTGAATTGAGTGCGCGTGGTGTGAGTATTGTGTCAGGCGGGGATCTCACCTTAGCAGGCACCAACATCAGCGCCGAAGAGACGATTGCTTTGAAAGCGGAGGGGGGCACCACCATTGCGGCGGTGCAGGACCAAGACTACCGTTTTAATCAAAGCAGTGATAATAAATCATTCGGTCGCAGTGAAAGCAAGCTCACCGAGACTTATCGCAGTACCAATGTGGGTGGTGAATTAACGGCAGAAAACATCACCATTAACAGCGAGATTAATA
Source organism: Cellvibrionaceae bacterium (assembly GCA_050298695.1). Classification (GTDB taxonomy): domain Bacteria; phylum Pseudomonadota; class Gammaproteobacteria; order Pseudomonadales; family Cellvibrionaceae; genus CANLBN01. The sequence continues at coordinate 18,538 of JBNKUQ010000054.1, read as the reverse complement.
ACGACGGCAGCACGACGGCGGACAACAATGCGGGTAGCGTGACCTTAAACAGCGCCCAGCTTAACGCCGAACAACAGATCGCGTTAGCCGGTAGTAATGTTGAAATTAACGCCTTAAAAGAACTCGACTTTCAACGTCAGGAAACCAAAAAAAGTGGCGTCGGTGGCTTAAGTAAAAGCAGTCAAGGCAGCATCAAACAACAAGAAATTCTCCAGGCCAGTGAAGTCTTCGCTCAGGAGAATAACCTCGATGTCTTCTCAGCCAGCAATATCAGCATCAACGGTTCAGCGTTAATCAGTGGCGGCGATCTCAATCTCACGGCGATTGATAATGTCCTGATCAGTGCGGAGCAAGTGCTTGAAGAAAGCAAAACCTGGTCGCAAAAATCGAGTTTAAACCCGCTCAGTATGGATACCGTCTACGAGCGCGAAGACCATATTGCCGGTCAGGGTAATGCGACCGCCATGGGTAGTTTGGTGCAATCGGGTGGCAGTACCAGTATTGAGGCCAGCCGCGTGCGCATTGAAGGGTCGGATGTCATCGCGAACGAGAATATCAATGTGACCACCGATGTGGGCGATATTGAAATTGTCGCTGCCACCGAGAATCATCAGTCTTATAAAAAAGACACCACGGCGACCGTTACGCAAGAAGATATGCTTGAGCAAATGGTGGACGAAGTAGAGTACACCCTGGATATCAATAGCCGCATTCAGGAGATCGGCACTGACGATGAGCAAACCCAAGCCACCTGGACCGTGGCCAAAGCGCAATATGATCAAGTGGATAGCAAAAATCAAACTCTGGATCATCGAGCGAGCAGCCTTGTCGCCAACGGCAACATCAACCTCAATGCCGCAGGCGACATAGATATTCAAGGCTCTGATCTTGCCGCCGACGCTGATCAAAACCAGGACGGCGATCTTAGCCTCACGGCTGGTGGGGATGTCAGTATCACCGAAACCAGCACCAGTAGTGATTCGCAAACCAAAGAAGTGCATGGCAGTGGTGAACTCAGTGTCGTGGTCCAACACCAGGCGGTGGAAATTGTGCAAGCGGCCAAGGCCGTAGACGAGGCCAAAGACTCGCTGAAAGATGCCAAGGAAGACTACCGCCAATATGAAAAAGACCTGAAAAATCTCAAGAAACAACGCAATGCACTCAAGGCCGAGTTTGAACAGGGTGTTCCAGGTATCTTGTATGAAGATATCGTTGAGATGAATGACTTGATCGATGAGCTGGAATCGGATGAAGAATGGTATCAAGCCGGTGTAGCGTTGGCTGCCGCCAATCTTGCCAGCAAAGTCACCTTATTGATCCAGCAAACGGTCGCCGGTGCCGCCAGTACCGCGACCTGGGGCTTTAACGCAGGGGTACAACTGGACCTCGATGCCAGCAAAAGTGACCGCGAAAGCCACCAGGAAACCAGCCGGGGTAGCCAGTTGAGCGGTAACAATATCAACATCCGCACGGGCAATGGTGGCGATATCACCACCACCGAAACAGCTATTCGTGGCAGTACCCTGGTGGCAGACAACAACCTCAACATCACCACTGGTGATCTCAATATTGAGGCCAGCCGCGATGATAGCAACAGTAAAAACGATAGCGAGAGTGCGCATATCCGCATTGCACAAACCGTGTATGGTGCAGCGGGTGGCCCGACCGTTAGCGTTGACTACACCCGCTCCAGAGCGAAAGATGGCGATAGCCGTTATAACAACAGCCAACTAGCGGCGAACAATATCAACTTAAACAGTACTGGCGATACCACCATTAAAGGCGCGAACATCCATGCAGAGGACACCCTCAATGTGGATGTGGGCGGTGATCTACTCGTGCAATCCATGCAAAACCGCTACAGCGGGGAAAATAAAAGCCTGAGTGTGAGCGCTGGTCTTAGCTTGGATAGCAGCAACCAAGTGAGCAGTGTCAACGGTGGACTCAATGCTGGCAGTGGCCGCACACGCGGCAAAGAAACCGTACTCACTAGCCTGACCGGACAAACCGTCAATATCAATGTGGGTGGTCATACAGGCCAAGTGGGTTCCGTGATTGCGGCCGTGGATACGGATGAAGACGGCAAGCAAACCGATAACGGTAATCTTACGCTGAATACCCAAAGCTATGATTTTGTGGACCTCTCAAATACGCACTTTAGTAATCAGAAGAGTGCGGGAATTAGTACCAGTGTCGGCATCAGCGGGCAGCAAAATCTTAATGATCCCAATAACAATAACAAAACTGATGCTAACGGCGATAAAGACCTGAAGGTTAACACCAGTAATATTGCCTACAGCAATAGCTCTAATTATCAAAAAGATAAAAGTTTAGCGACCCTCGGCAATGGCAACATTACCATCCGAGACGACGAGGAAAACGGAACGGATTCTACCGAGCGCCTCAATCGGGATATTGAAAACACGACGAAAGATTTTTATAACGTGGATCGTGAGCAAGGGAATATTGATTTAACGATTGATACTCGCTTGCTAACCGAAAGCGGTCGCGATCAAATTGCGGAAGACTTTCTCAAAGCCAATATGGTTACGGATGCCATTAGCGATATTGTTAAAAGTGACAAGTTAACTGCAGGTGATTTTTTCTCGGAAGTGAAAAAGAACGCAAACACCTATCAAGCAGTTAAAGAAGCAGTGGCTAATGATCCTGTGCTAGCGGATGCGTTGCAAGATCCTAACCTTACGCCAGAGCAAAAACAACGTATGCTCAATCAAGTCACTAATGCGGTGATGGTCAAGCTGGGTTATAGCGAATATGAAAACCACCTGATTGCTACGACTGAGCCTGGAAAGAATGGCGGACAAGTGGCGGGTTTCTTTAGCACCGAAACTGGTGATGCTTATATCAATGATATTTATAATCACAGTACGACTGATTTAGTGACAACAGCGGGAGAAGAAGCGGCTCATGCGATGGATTATCAGGATGCAAAAACCAGTGGTCAAACTTATGTCAGTGAAGAAGCTTACGCAGAGGATTACGGAAAAGACCTTGCTGCTTACACGGACAGAGCCTTGGACATGGCGGGTTATGGCAATATGGCAAGTACCAACAGTCACGTTGGTAACAACAGTGCGATGGTTCAAAATAACAATGTAGCGTTTAGTCAGCTCGATAAAAATCAAGGTAGCAATCATTTAGCTTATGAAGAATCGCGCCGTTTATCCGAACTACAGCGTCAGCTATTGATAGGTAATTTAACTAGCGAAGAGCGAGAAAAAGCCAAAGCAGAAATAGCGCAATTACAAGCGCTAGATAAAGCGCGTGATCGACATGTAAAAGCTGCTTGCCAAGTGGCCAGTAGTCAAGCGTGTACCCAAGCAACACAAGAGTTGGCTAATTTTGCGCAAGGATATGTTGAAGCTGGAGTCGTTAGTAATCCCGGATCGGCTCCTCTCAGTGTCTCACAAGAGTCCGACTCGGTGATGTCACAATTATCAGAAAATACGCTAAGTCAGCGAAATGAAGCGTTATATAATGTTGAGCAAGGATTAAAACAGTTTGCTCAAGAAAGTATTGACGGTACTTTAGAGCTATTTGACACGATTGTAGGCTTGCAACAACTTGATCCTGAAGCCTTTACGAAACTTGCAGCGGCCTACATAACGGTCGAGAAGTTTAAAGATGATCCTGTTGAGCAGACAAAGCTGGTCACGCAAGCACTACAAAAAGAATGGAATGATATCGAGCTTCAGGCAAAATCTGACGATCCTGCAGAGAGGGCAATAGCGGCTCAGCGCAAGACTAAATTTACGGCAGAGATGGTTTCGACGTTGACGGGTGTTACGACGACAGTTGTTGCAGGGGGTAAGGCTCTAATTAAGAGTGGAGCTAAGTCGCTTGATGATGTTACAGAAGTTGTGGATAATGGCCCAGACAGTAATCCAGCCGTTAGAGCAGACGCCGAAGTGGATGGTGTTAAATACACTGATACTAACCAAAATGCACGTCCACCTGAGTTGGCCGATCCTAACAAGCCAACGTTAATTAATGATCGAATCGAAGTTAAGCTAACACGAACTCCAGATAAACCCATTCCCAATGGCAATATGGCAACGGCTCATGCTGAGATTGGAGCTATTCAGCAGGCTTATGACGCCGGTATGACTCAAGGCAGAACAATGACCATGACCGTTACAGGTAAAGATGTTTGTGGTTATTGTGTAGGTGATGTTGCTGCCGCTGCTGAAAAAGCTGGTCTAAAACGACTTGAAATCAAGGCTTTTGATGACGATACCGGGCTACCAAAAACTTACTATTGGGAACCTGGGTTTAGGTCTCTTAAAGAATTGGATTAAGAATGAAAATGGTATTAGGCGGTTTTTATTACAGAAACTCTGAGCGTGTTCAGTTGGAGCTTGTGGAATCACCAGATCAACATTCACTTATAGAAATGTTAAAAACTATGGTGGATAAATCGGGTGTTTTGACATTAAAGCAAAAAGTGCCGAATGGATGTGGGCCTAACAAACTCACCCTATATTGTGAAAATGGTAACTACTTGGTTATGTATGGCAGTTATCAAGAGGATGGTGATTACTTGGTTTTAACCTTGCACAATGAGGAAAATGTAAAGCTCGGCATGATGAACATTTTGGGTGATCCTTATCCTGCCTGTGCTGTTGTTAATGATTTTTCTCTTGTGGAAGAAGTTTTTATAGAGTTTCTTGCTACGGGTAAACCAAGCTCACAATTAAGGGAGTAAAGCACGATGCTTAAATATCTTACTTGTGATTTATATAAGGCACTGTATCTAATCAACCTCAATTTTATGAAGAATTAAATCTCTAGCAGGTATTTTTATTAAGCAAATATTCTCTTGTTTCTCTTTGGAGTAGTAGCATAGGTTTTCTGATACCCAAACAAGCAGAGAATATAATAAGACAGCGATGGTTATACCCAGTGACCATGTGCCTGGCGAATTACTAATTTAAGACAATAAAGGCAGTGAAAATATTCCACGACAGTGACTCTGCCAGCTAAACATATTGAGCTTGAGCGTTTTTGCTTTTGTCTCAACAGGTGTTTTTCCATTTCGCCCAGAATGAGTTCGCTGCTGATTGTAGTAATTTTTGAAACCTGTGCCTGGCTAATTGTTAATTCAAGCCAGAGTATTTTCCAATCCAGAAATGAGCCTGAAGCGATGGTCTGTTAAGCTTTCATTTTCAGTCGCTCATGGAGTTGTTTAAAGAGTTGATCCCGTGCTGAGTGTAGCTGCTCAGCGGCGTCATTGTCCGTCATTTGCTGTACAAATGCATCCAGTTGTTTGAAGGTGATTCCCGGTTTGAGATATTGACTGGGTCGAGGCAGTGATTTGAACTTTTCATAAGGTGTCATCATGTCTTGGTAACGGTATTGTTTTCGCTGCTTGCCTTTGTTGTCAGTGGTGGTGGTTGGGAAGTAGCAGGGTCGGTGGAAGTTCACATGGCGATAGACTTGATTGCGATTGATTGACGCAAATTCGTTTGCGTATTGTTGTGTGATATGAGTATAACCGTAGAGTTTACGTATGACCGATCCATTTTTACTTTCAACCAAGCCATTATCATTACTGTGGCGGGGGCGTGATTTAGTTAAGTTGATGCGCAGCTTTTCTAATAACTCAGCGACGCTGTAGTTGATGTGCTCGCCCCCGTTGTCGGCATGGGATCCCCTTATTTTAAAGGGGAAATTACTAAGCAGTTGCTTGAGTGCGGGGAGCATATAGTCCTCTGTAATCCGCGCCAGTGTCGCAACGATCTGGAACTGATACCAATTAGCGTTCAAGCTGTATTAATAATCCAAGGCCATGATGAAATGGATTTAATACTATCAGTGTTCTTCTCATAATAGTTGGCAGCCGTTACCAATTGATCCTCAACCGCGTCCATGGATTTGAACACACGGTTATGGAAAAAGGTTTCTCGAATTTCATCCCACAGATTTTCGCATGGGTTTAAATCAGGGCAATAAGGTGGTAACGTCTCCATCATGACATTGTCAGGCAATGTTGCTGACCCCATTTGATGGCAAGCTGCGCCATCACAAATTAACAAGAGGTAATTATCAGGGTATCGCTTACTCAGTTCTTCAAGAAAAATACCCATGCAAACTGTTGTCATGGATGGCAAGATCAGAAAATCACAATGCCCATCTGCAGGACTCAGCGCTCCGTAAAGGTAAGTATATTCACGAACGACTTGCGATTTAACAATGGGACGTTCTCCAGCAGAACACCAACATCGCCTTGGGTCGCTGGGCCTCATCTTGGAATAGAACACGTAGAGGCTTTTGTTGTTTACGAGCGATATTTTCAGCCTCTTCAATCAGCTTGGGAAAAAATTTTGAAGTACTCTGCCCGCTTCTCGCTACGGTTAATATGAAAAGGACGCGGAGCTATTTTGCGCCAACCATGACGATGAGCTAAGCGATAGGTCGTCGATAACGCAACGGGCTTACCTACGCGTTCACACAGGCTCTTATGCAATGCATCAATTTCAACGATCAAACCCTCGCTGCCTGCTTCGGCATGTTGTGCGAGTAAGGCTTGCTCATCGGGCTCATCCAAAAAACAATGCCTGCGTCCTCCTTTGGGTTTCGTTAATAGCGCTTCCACACCCTCTTTAAAATAAGCCCCCCAAATACGCCGAACATGTCCTATGCTGAACTGCGTTAACATTGCAATTTCTTCTGCACTGAAGCCAAAGCTGCCTCGAAAGTATACACATTGCAAGCGTTTGACATCCGCTGCGAGTGGGCAGGTTTTAATTAAGTGCTCAATACGGGATAAATCATCTGCAGGTACAGTTTTAGTTGAGTGGTAGCCCATTGATATTACTCTAGAATTTTTTTGGGTAGTATTCTATACATATTGAAAGCTAATTGGTATGAGTGACTTCACCAACGGCATTGATGTGATAGATCCCTTTGAGCTTATCTTGGTCGCCTTGATGTACTGAATCAATGCGGATATAGCCCGGTTGTTGATTGGGAAAGGGTTTGCACCGAATGCCAATGGACGCTTGTTTAGATCGCGTTTTGGTTAAGGTGCAGCGTTGACGCTGGTAGGTTGTTGAGGCTCTCAGGTTGTATAAATGCGCAACGGATATTTGTGCTAAACGCTGATACTGTTCCTGTCCAAACTGTCGATAGGCTCGCTCACAAAGTGTCTTCAAAACACCCCCGCTGGGTTGCCCGTGACGTTCTGGCGAGTAAACGAATATCCGCATCTGTATAAGCCCATTTAAACCCATTGTTACGAGCAAGCGTGACCGTCACTGTGCCGGTTTTTACATACTGACGCATCAGGCGTTTCGTTTGTGCCAGAGAGTATCCGGCGACCTTCATGAGATAACGAGTGATGACACCCTTATGGGCCTTACTGAGCAAGATGTACTGGTGTTTAACCAGAGTCTTCTGTATCCAGCGATAACGTTCTTTCTTATTAGTGGCAATGCCGAAGGCCACGGCCTGCGTACCGTTGAGGAATTGTTGAACCGCTTCAATGGTGGTTAATTGGTCTAAGCTCATGATCGTATGCATCCGGTGATCATGAACGACTTCAATGATTATTTCAGGTTCATCTTATACTGGAATCCATTGCCCCCTCTTCAGGCTCATCTCATATTGGAAAAGACTGCCAGTTGTTGAGATTCAACTTGCGTGGTAATATGCGTCAATATTGTTCAATATAAGCATGGAGGCTCAGTGTCCCTTCTCTTCAAAGCATCTATATTCCTAATTTTTTCTCTTTCATTGTCGCAAGAGGCTTTTGCTTTACTTAACCAAATAAGTGGCAAAAGCTCTGGAGAAGGATCAATTGCTTACGATACATCATTTAAGCTTGATGAGATTGGAGTAAATGTTGATATCGCTTCACGAACGATAACACATAGAGTTGTTGATTTAAGAGCAGAAGGCAACTCGGGAACGTTACCTATAATCGTCTCTCGTATTCATGATATGTATAAAAGTCAGCCCTCACTGAGAGTACCATTCAATATGGGTAATTGGGCATTAGAAGTGCCTAGAATAACCGCTTATAGAGGTTTACATAGATCTGATGGTAGAGAGTTTTCTTGGAACGATAGTCCTGATGTTTGGAGTAGAGGGTTTTGTCATAACCCCGTATATACGCGTAAGAATACATCAGTAGCTTATGCGCTAGGATTCTGGGATGGCTTATCTTTAGAAATTCCTGGAAATTCTACTCGCAAATTAATATTTAAAAATCAAGGAACTACGGAAAATGATATAGTCTATCCGAATGTAAATATTATTAGTGGGATAAAAGGAAACGTTACATATGTAACAACGGATAATTGGAAGGCTGACTGTATTAATTTGTATGACTCAAACGATCGTAGTGGATTTGAGGTAAAGTCACCTAATGGATTGACCTATACGTTTGATAGATTTGCCAGCCCAAAAAGCAAAATCAATCAAAGTTATGGATGGCCAGATACACTTGGAGCCTTCATTTATGCTTCAAAAGTTACTGATATCCACGGTAATACTTTAAATTATTCTTATGTATCAGATGCCAATGGACAATTGCATGTTGATAACATTACATCATCTGACGGGCGCATTGTAAGATTTTATTATGATGAGATGGATCTCTCAAATCATCTTTTTTGGCGTCCACAAAACTCTGTCAAAATCTTGAAATCAGTAAGTCTCCGCTCACAGGATGATTCGACCGATTTGAAGAAAATCTTTTATGAATATACCAATGAGACAGAGCCCGATATTATTTCATGGTTAGCATATGAAAAGGATAGTAGTACTTGTAGTAATAATGTTTGTAGATATAAATTATCCACGAAAACTACAAACAAAGACTACAAGCAAAAAGGTTTGCTTAAAACTGTAATTTTAAATGATGGAAAAGAATATAACTATGGATATAAAGATCCTATGGATGATTTTTCATATAACCACAGAACGGATTATTATCAATGTGACACTCTTTATGTTACGAATAGAACGCTTGGTTGGCAATGTGGAAGTACATTTTCAACTATACCTGTTTTTATATCAACGGTTAAATCTCCAATGGGTACCGAGTATCAGATTAATCGAAAGACCCACAGTAAGTCCCCTTGTTATGATCTATCTGATAGGTGTTATAACCTTAATGGAAGTACCGCAAGCCCGAGAGTAGCTTCAATAACGGTTCGCTCTTCTAACTTATATGACTCTACCCAAACTTATACCCCTATCAAAACATGGAAATACGAGTTTTTAGAGGGCCGCTATCTCCCATCAACTTACAATAGCGAAAACTATGCAGCGGGTAGAGAGTTGAGCCTTTCAGCCGATTCGGTAGCGCATTCTTATTTTGCTAAAGTTCCTGATTATGGATATACGACTATTGTTTATCCTGGAAAAAAACGAGAAATATATATATTTAATCGTTCTCGTATAACATCTGGAGACTGGACTAACCTTTTACGGTTTTCTGATAATAAGGGGGGAACATTAGCGGCAAAAATAATAGGTGAAGTTGATTCCAGTGGTACTATACATGATATTTACAGTGCCGAATTTAAGTGGGATGTAGGTAAATTACTTGGTGATGATCTTTCTGTATGCTGGCTTAAAAAATGTGATAAGCCATCAATGTATCGGAAGAGTCTTACAAAAAAAATAATAAAAAAAGATGGGTTTGAATTTATTACAGAATTTCATGACCATGACCAATATGGTAATAGTCAACGTACCGTCGAATATAGCAGTACACAAACTGATAATATTGGCCAGCCAGTAGCGCAACAAAAACGATATAAATATTTCAATGATGAGCAGCTTTGGTTAATTGGTTTGTTAGAGGAAGAGGCGGTGTATGAATCAATTGGATTGAGCGGTTTATCCAATAAATGGTCTGATATTTTAGGAAAAATAATTATCAATAGAGACCAATATACCGGAGATTTGTTAAGTTATACGTATTTTGGTACTACAAAGTATTACGAATATAATCTCGATGGTACAGTAAAGAGAGAATATGTTAAAGATGAAGATGGGAATGATTTGTCTCGCTGGTTTTATGATTATAAATATGGAACACCTACTAGAGAGGTTGATGGCGAAGGAAATGAAGAGGTTCGAGTTGTTAATCAGGAAGGAAAAATTATATCTGTTAAAAATGAGCTTAATCAAGAAACTCATTTTTCATATAACGATTCGGATTTGGTTGACAAAATAACTTTTCCTGGTGTCAACCCAATAACTACAGATTGGCATGAATCAAAAAATTTAACAATTTACAAAAGTCAGGGGAGTAGCGATGTAATAAGCACCACTGATTCTCTTGGCAGACTGTTGAGCATTACAAAAAAAGATGATGAATCAAGATTTTTTTCTAATTCAGTTTATGATACGGATTACGAAGGCAGAAAGATTTTTGAATCGTTCCCATCCAAAGAAAACCTTAGTCTAATGCCTGAAGTTTCAAGTCTTAACCCTGATTATAGCCAGGTATTTTCATCTTTCAATATATCAGTAGTTCCAGAAACATTAGATAAATTGAAAGCTCATCCAAACAAAAATGAAATATTAAATGCTTTAGAAGGCATCCCAAAATATCTTGTATCTAGCCCATCATATCCAAATGGTATTTTAAGAACATATGACAGTCTCGATCGACTGTTAACAGAAAGAAATAACATTAATGGTAACTTATATCAGTATTGTTATGGGCCGGAATGTAATACCGGTAGGGAAGGAAAACCAATGGTAAAATACGGATATATAACAGTTGACCCTCTTGGTTTTGAGACCATTTATAATTATCAAGCATATGGCGACCCATCTGACATGCTTCTAAAAGAAGTTGTCACCCAAGTTTCACTAAACCCAGTCGAATACAATACTTTAACAATTAACTATAACGAATTTGGAAACGTAACTTCTATTAAGCAAGGTCAGCATGAACGATTGTATGTATACAACAAAAAATTACAGCTGGAAAAAATATATAATCCTGAGAATGGATGGACTAATTTGTCTTATTACCCATATGGCCTTGAAAAGGCCGTAACATTACCTAATGGCAATATTAAGACAATTACTTATGATAAAAATTTAAGGGTAAGTAATTATTCATATAATAACGGCGATTCATTTAGCATTACAAATCATTACACTAAGACTGGCAATTTAAGATCCGTTGAAACTCCTGAGGTGAGAACAATTTATAACTATAACGGGTATGATCAGCTTACTTCTGTAGAGACCATTTTTAAAGATTCAGATAAAAAATTAACATTAGGCTATGAATATGATGAAAATGGAAATATCCAAACTATAAACTATCCAGATGGATTAACTCTGAACTATGTTAATGATGGCTTTGGCAAAAACATATCAGCTTATGGTGACGGTAAATATTTAGCCTCCTCCGCTAACTATAATAGCTGGGGGCAAGTTGAAGAGCTTGCTTATGGAAATCAAATAACTAAGAAGCTATCTTTCGATTTGCTTGGTGCACCAAAAAATTTAAAGTTCATAAACTCTGTAAACCAAAAAATTCTAGACTTAACATATAATTATGATAAAGCAAGAAATATTGAAAGCGTCAAAGATAATCTTACTGACTATCGTTCAAAAAAAATGAAATATGATGGGTTAAGCCAATTGATTTCTGCAAGCGGATCTTGGGGAAAAATAGATTACGAGTACGATGAAATTGGCAATATAGATCGAATTTCACAAAGTGGAAGTGAAAGTGATTATAGGTATGACTCATCGAATAGATTGACTGGCATCGGGAATGAATACTTATTTACTTATGATAATTTGGGTAATGTTAAATCTGATGGCCATTTGAACTATGTTTATAATAATGAAAATATGCTGAAAAGTGTATCTTCAGGCATAGATAGTAAATTTTATGAATATGATGGAAATCTCAATAAGGTTTACGAAAAAGATTCAGAGGGTAAATCTACATACTTTCTATATGACCAGTCTAATAAGCTTATGTATTCAACCAATGGTTATCAAACAGGTGGATCATCAAGTTTTGTGTTTTTTGGTGGCAAACTTTTAGCACGGCTCGATTGCAACTCAAAAGATCGTGATGATGATAGTGATGGCGTACCAGATTGCATGGAAATTAGATTGGGCACACCAACTAATCTAGCAAATAATTTTGATGACTTCGATTTTGATAATGATGGTGTTATTAATTCACAAGATGTTGATGTGGACGGTGACGGAATTCCAAATAGATGGGAATCTCAATATGGTTTAAATCATTATCTGGCATCTGATGCTAATTTAGATTTTGATGATGATGGCGTAATGAATCTCCAGGAGTTTAAATCGGGATCAAATCCATTAAATAAGGACACAGATAATGATGGAGTTTCTGATTATGTTGAAATTTACATTGACAATACTGACCCCAATTTAAATTTAGGTGTTATGGTAATAATTATCAATTCAACCTTATTCTAAGATAGAGAAATGAAAGTGGATAATTTATTTGCAAATAAAATCGTTTATCATTTAAAACTATTATTCATTATAAGTTTAGTTTTTTTTGCTGCAAAAAGTTTTTCTCTTGAAGTGTTTTATTACCATAGTGATATTGCTGATTCACCGTTAATAATAACTAATTTACATGGAAATATTGAAAGTGAATATGAGTATAGACCTTTTGGTGAAAGAGAGAATAGCTTAGGTGATGATGCTCAGGAAAAAATATCATTTACTGCGGGAATTCATGACGACAGTGGTTTGCTTTATTTGAATAGGCGCTTCTATCACCCCAAAATCCGTCGTTTTTTATCCTTGGATCCAATTGGTGTTAATATTGAAAACCCCACGAGCTTTAATCGATATAGCTATTCAGCCAATGATCCTTATGGAAAGCATGATCCTAGTGGTGCAAGCTCAAAAAATTTAATTGTTAAATGGAATTCTTTAGCTCGTTTAGCGGCGATGAAGCAAGTCAAGATTATTAATAAAAAATTAGCAGGAAAAGTTCACCCAAAAACAAAAGTTCCATTTGATGCAGATGGTTTTCCAATTTTTGATAAATGGGCAAAAAGGACAGTAGAGATTAATATGACAGGTAATCGAAAACTTGACAATAAGTTAGCAAATATTAAAGCAAAACTATCGGAGACCCCTGATGGTATGGTCTGGCACCATGATGCAAGAACAGGAAAAATGCAACTTTTGCCAATGGATATTCATAACAAAACAGGCCATACGGGGTCTGTGGCCATTCTTAAAAAAGCAGCTGCAATTTTGGCTGCGGCTCAGGCAGGTATAGCCGAAGCATCTACAACAGATTATGTTAAATTTGGCTTGGAGATGATCAATCCTTTTGATATATTATTTCCTGAATCTGTACCTGGATCTGGAAGTATATGTTGCGGAGAAGGTGCAATATTCCAAACTGAGGAAGAAATGAACTTATTTAATCAAGAATTAAACAATATAACTAACGAGCAGTCCGGCTCTAAATAAAATTAATAAATACGGTTTTAATATGAAGATTATAAGTGCTGGAGAAAAACTAACCTCCGACGCAGAAAAAAAATTATCATTTTTGTTTAATGCTAATGTTATCCCAAATGATTATTTGGATTTTTTAAAACGCTGTAATGGTGGGTACGTAAGAGATACCGTTTTATTTATTAGCAATGATGAAGGAGAGACACTTATATCATCATTTTATGGGCAAGATCATGGGCAGAACTATGGCGCCTTAACAGAAATGTCGATTCAGTACAAAGACAGAATTCCACATAATTTACTACCTATTGCAGGTGATCAGCTTGGTAATCAGATATGTATTGGAGTTGAAGCCCCTATTTTAGGACAAATATTTTTTTGGGATCATGAGCTAGAGTCTATTGATGGTAACAATGCAGTTACATATTTAGCGGAAGATTTTAAAAATTTTATAGAATCATTATATGAAGATGTTAGTATTGATCCTATAGATCAGTTAATTAAAAATGAAGATATTGATGGTCTGAATGAGCTAATTTTAAAAGGTTATGATTTAAATAAAAAAGATGAAAATGATTGCACCTTGTTGGAAAAAGCTGTTATTAAAAATAAAATAAATATCGTTTCTTTTTTGATAGAAAAAGGCGCTAATATCAGAGGCGCTTTAGATATTGCTGTCGATAATTATGAATTTTTTCCCAGTGAGTTTGAAGAAATGGTTGAGTATTTGAAAGAAATAGAGAAAAAGCACGACATATAATAGATTATTTTATTTAAATAAAGCTTTCGAGTAATCAAGTTGTAGGAAAAGTTTCAAGAATATAAATTCACAGCCCTAGTAGTTCTGCTAGAAATGTAACAGTAAGACTTCAAGGTGTTAGCACTATGTGCAGCTTAACTACTAACAATCAAACAGCATACATACAAAAAGCAGATACACCGGACACTTTCAAATACTTATAAGCATCCTACTTACCGCTAAAGTAACAGGGCCGATGTTCAGTTATACATTAATGTTGGGCCAGAAGGCTGTCAAATTCATCGTGTCGATTTACTATAAAAAAATCTAACCGTTCATCGTGAAATGTTAGAATTAATTAATAAAGAGAATTACATAGCCTAAAATTTTTATATTGCTTTAAAAATCAATGGCTTAGTTTTTGTCCGTCCAACACTGGCAGTGTTGAGGTCAGCGGTTCGAACCCGCTAGGCTCCACCAACCACGCACCCTTCAGCCGTAGTAACCACTTACCGGACAAAAACGGGACAAAAACTCCGGACAAAAATGGCTCTGTAACATAGGGGGGATGGCATTTATCTGACTCGGTTTATTCACGTTTTAGATGTTCGTTAATAAGTAATCCTGCTAACTCTGGTTTTTCAAGAGGAATGGCATGGCCACAGTCTTTAATCATCGAGAGTCTTGCTTGGGGTATTTGATTAACATAGCCTTTTGAGTCAAGACTGGTGTAATCTTTTTCAGCCGCTACAACCAGGATTTCATGTTCTACATCAGTGAGCTTATCTTCAACACTCCAGTTTGTTAGTGCTTTCATCACTGATAGATACGATGTTGTGCTATTTGATCGTAACGCCTTTTCAGTATATTCACGTAGTTCTTGTTGGTTTGGATTTGGAAATAAACGCTTAGCAATAATACTCGCCAATCCAGATAACCCCAGGGTTTTTATAAGCCCCACTCGACAATAATATTCAATGTATTGTCTCAACCTAAAAAGTTTATAAGAAGGTTGACTGCTAAACAAAATCACTTTATCGATGGATAATTGGTATGTTGTCTGATTTGTTATCCACTCTAATGCAATCGCTCCCCCAAAGGAAAATCCAACCACATTCATTCTTTCTATGGAAAGCGCTTTAATTGCTTGGCTTACCGATTCCGCGATATTGGGTATTGAATACTCACCTTCAATGTGACTCTGACCAAAGCCTGGAAGATCAAATATAAATAAGTGATGATTGTTGGATAAATAGTTTACATTAAACGCCCAGTCTTCCAATGACCCTCCCAGGCCATGTAATAGCAGTAGAGGTGTGCCGTTACCGCATTCTTGGTAGTGAATCGTTGCTGATGGCAAGTGAACAAATGGCATCGTAAAATAATATTGGATGTTATAAGAAAATTAAGGCGGTATTTAACGCTGATATTTCTTCAAAGTACATAGCGTCAAATGGATGAACTCTCACTTTTCATAGTGACATGAAAATATCACAAAATCTTGTGATGGTGGCCAGTGGATTTGCAGGGTAGATGCGCGGCCAAACATGATAATAGGTGCTTCTTGATTTGATGGCAGACAGCTAATGTGCGATTTCGTGTTGATTGTGCGGCGATTTGTCGCGATATTCAACGTAAAGGCCGCTATTGTCGCAAAGTGTGAACTATGCACATCACTAGTGATTGAGTCACACAGTTAAGATAAGTAAGATTCGATGTCATAAAAAAGAGTTGTTTTTTCTTGTTTGTTCAAAAAAAAGAACATTTTGTTCTCGGTTGATTAATCATTAGGCGAAACATTGGTGATCAATGATGATGTGAGGGTGACTGTCTTGGGAGTTTGTGGTGCCCAAGTGCGTATTGGTATCGATGCCCCCAAGTCAATTACTGTGCACCGTGAAGAAATTTATGTACGCATACAAGAAGAAAAACAGCGCAAAACTGAGGCCGCTGAACTGGTCGAAGTTTAAATTTTTACCTTAGGTTTATCATTCTCTTTTTGCGTTAACATTAAATAGAAGCGGATAGGAGGGGCGGCCAGACAGGGCTACCCAACGGAACAGTCGATATGTCGATACCCTCGGAAGACTTACATCCACGCCACAGTATATCGCCCATTCGGTTTACCGAAACCGATAAAGCGGTCCTTATTGGTAGTCAGCCTAAAGCCTTGCTATTAGCCGCGTCTTCTATCGCGGTTGATCCGGTGACTCAACAAAATCAACAGTCTGCTATTGATGCCTTAATGCTAGGTCGCCTATTGGCCTCGGCTGAAAAAGATTATCGCCTTTCTGCACAATCCATACTGAAGGTCTTCAAGCCCACACACGTAGCATTGCAGGACAGTAACGAGTTAAGTAGTCTCAAAGCCCTTGCACAGTTAATGGCCCAAGGTGAGATAAACGCCTACCACTGGCAGTATCGTCTACCCGAGCGTAAACGTAAAAAACCCTACCGTGGTTGGGGAAACATCAATAAAGGGCCAGCTAAGGAGATACTTTCTCTCGCCGAGATTGATGCAAGAGCCGCCAAGCTGATGCAGCTGAAGGATACCCTACAAAGCAAATCAAAAGGGGATATCGCACGCGCTGGTTTGGATATGGTGTCCCCTGAATTGAGCGACAAGCTCAATCAATTTGAAAATGATTATGTGGGACCACTCAATGATGCCCGTACCGCGTATCAATCGGGGGATAAGCTGGGCGCTGTGATGGCAATCAGTGGCAGCGGTTTGGCCTCGCTTCCCGTCTCTAATACCTGCACTGGCGGTGAACCCATTAGTTTATTCAGTGGTGAAGAGCTACTCCAATTAAACGATGGGCAATTAAACGGGTCGCTGCCGTTAACTTGGACGCGGATCTATCGCTCAAGCAATCCTAAGGACAGTGGATTGGGTGCGGGTTGGACCCACAGCTTTAGTGATTGGCTTACGATTGAGCAGGATCAGTTACACCTATTCGATACGGAAGCGCGAACGATACAACTGGCTTTACCCGAGATCGGTGAGCGAAGTCATAATGTGAGTGAAAGCCTCAGTGTGTATCGCGTGGATAAGGCGCATTTTATTATCACCCCATTCAATGAGCCTGCGGGTCTTCAGCGACATTATAAGCGCCACGCTGGCAGCTCTCATTATCGTCTCAGTGCCATAGAGGATAGTCATCACAATGGTTATACACTCTCGTACCGTCAGGATCGGCTGATACAACTTGAGAGTTCTCAGGGCGAGGTTTATCAGTTTGTCTATAGTGCGTGTGGTCACATCGCCTCTTTTGAAAAAAAACAAAAAGATCATTCTCATGTGTTGATGGCTTATCAATACAGTGATGGCGGTGATTTGATCGTTGCCACCGATGCAGATGGCTACTGTGAACAATACCAATACGAAAACCACATCATTACGCTGCGACAATTAAAGAGCGGCTATCGTTTCTACTTTGAGTGGGATCACTATAGCCCTCAGGCACGCTGTCTTCATCAGTGGGGTGATCCTATTAATGATCAGCCGACTTATGACTATCGCTTTACCTGGTATCCTGAACAACGCGAAGTCGTGATGACCGATACACGTGGCGGTCAGCAGACTTATCGTTTTAATGCCTCTGCCAAGGTCATTTATCACCGCGATGCGGAAGGGGGCGAGACTCACACCACCTACAATGACCAACAACAACTCACACAAATTATCTATCCTGATGGCAGTCATGAGCAATGGTATTTTAATGACGAAGGTCACTGCGTTGAGCATATTGATCGAGTAGGACTGGCGGTACGTTTTGAATACGACCAGCAACACCGAGTGATCGCACTTCATGACTCCCAAGATCAATGTTGGCGGCGTGAATACAATCATCACAATCAGGTCACCGCAGAAACTAATCCTCTCGGTCACACAATGCACTATACCTATAACCGTATGGGGTTGTTGAGTCGAGTGACGAATCCGCTGGGTTACAGTACCGTTTATTGGTGGAATGACGCAGGAAAAATATCAGCGATTCAAGATGCAGCCGGTCGTAAAACGATTTATCGTTACAATATTCAACAGCAGCTTGTTGCCATAGAACGCGATGAACAGACCACGCGTTACGACTACAATCAACGCGGTCAGGTGAGTGCTATCACAACGCCAGACAACCAATGCACGCGTTACACCTATCATCCTTTGGGTTTATTATCGAGTAAAACCGATCCTGCCGGGCGTATAACGGAATATTGCTACGATGGCCTGAGCCAAGTGACTCAGCGTATTCAAAACAAAGGGTCTGAATTCGAATCCACGCTTCGTTATGAATATGACGGTGAACGTAATCTGATTGGCTTGCG
>JBNKUQ010000053.1:0-20201 GCA_050298695.1 Cellvibrionaceae bacterium | reverse complement strand
TTTCCCGGCAGGTATCTATCAATTATTGATCAGAAGTAAGACAGGCCTGATAGTTGAAAAACTACTTATTCAATAATAATGTTAAGCAGGTTTTGACCATTGAAGCCTCAGCTGTTCATGGAAAGGGGCGCATGGTGAAAACTGGGTCCCTGGGCGACGTGATGCAAGAATCTATTCAGGCAGCATTAACTGTAGTGAGATCGCGCTCGCAAATACTGGGCATCGCTCCCGATTATTCAGAAAAATTTGATATTCATATTCATGTTCCTGAAGGAGCAACGCCTAAAGATGGCCCTAGTGCAGGTATTGCGATGTGTACTGCCTTAGTTTCTGTGCTGACTAATATACCTGTACGTGCGGATGTTGCTATGACGGGTGAAATTACATTGCGTGGTGAAGTCCTGAAAATAGGGGGGCTCAAAGAAAAGCTATTGGCTGCACATCGAGGGGGAATTAAAACCGTTATTATCCCCATGGAAAACCAGCGGGACCTGAAAGAGATTCCTGATAAGATCCTACAAGACTTGGTGATTAAACCCGTTAAATGGGTAGATCAGGTACTTGAAATCGCCTTGCAATCGATGCCCAAACCGCTTTCAGACGACGAATACCGTTTGCTTGAAGCAAAAGCTCGGCAAGCTGCCGATGGTCCGGGAGTACAGCACTAGCGGTTAAAATATGAGCTATATTGTCGTTTGCAGTATGTTTTAAAAACAATTAAGCGACTTTGTTTGGCATTTTTAAAATGTCAGCTTGACCCCTTACTAGGCAATTGGTATAAAACCACCTCGCTAAAATCGTTAGTAATAGAAAGGGTGCCATTTACGAGGGAAAAGAGACCACCTTAGTCTCTCATGTTCTGATAACAATAACGGCGAAAGGAGTGCGGACTTGCTGTTGCAAAGCCAGAAACTTCTCTGTTGAAGAGCCTATTACACCGAAGTTTAGTGAATAATTGCATTGAAAGAATGCATAATGGGCAAACAGTGAAAAAGCCATGGTTTCGTTGCTTTTGAGGTGTAGAGCAAAATTACTGATAAAACAGATAAAATAACGAAAGTCTGAGTTTGTGGGGCGTGTCCCAACTCGCGACTTATTTTTAATTAAGAACAACAAATACCAAAAAGGGGTGAATTGTGAATAAAGCCGAATTAGTTGACTCAATTGCTGCATCAGCGGATATTCCAAAAGCAGCTGCAGGTCGTGCACTTGACGCAATGATTGAAGCAATAGAGGGCGCACTGAAAAAAGGTGATTCTGTTGCGTTAGTTGGTTTTGGTACCTTTTCCGTGAAAGCGCGTGCGGCAAGAACTGGGCGTAACCCTCAAACAGGGCAACCCATTGAAATTGCTGCCGCAAATATTCCTAGCTTTAAAGCAGGTAAGTCACTTAAGGATGCTGTTAATTAATAATTGCTCATCTTTCTGTTGAAACAAAAAGGCGTATCTTAGGGTACGCCTTTTTATTTAATTCGATATTGACTTTGCGATAATTTAATTATTCACAAAATCAATATTAAGGGCATTTCAAAAAAATTCTAATTTTTAGACATGCCCTTAAGGGGCTTTCATATAATTTGTATAGAAAGTCTCATTAAAAATAGCAACGTATTTATTCTATCTACTGTAACGTCAAATTGAGGTTTAACATGCTGCAAAGTATGCGCGAAAACATGAAAGGAACGATAGCTATTATTATCGTTATCTTCTTGGGATTGATATTGGCCATTGGTTTGGTGGATTTAAACACCTTTAATACCAATAACACCGCAGGAGAGGTTGCTAATGTTAATGATAGAGCGATTACTGAGAACGAACTTCAACTAGCAATAGCGCAAGAGAGACAGCGTTTACAAGTGCAGTTTCGTGGCAGCTTACCCGCAGAATTTTTATCAGATGAGCGGCTAAGAGGCCCCGCACTTGAAGGTTTAATTCAGCGTAATGTTTTACTCGACAAAGCGCTCGCTGGCAAGATGAGGATTAGTGATGAAGAACTTAACGATTTAATTATACAAATGCCCGAATTTCAAAAAGAAGGGCGCTTTGACTCACAATTATTCGTACAGAAGGTCCGTGGTATTGGACATACGCCAGCTAGTTTTAAAGTATTGTTGCGTGACGATTTGTTAGTCAATCAGTTGCGATCAGGCGTTGCTTCAACCGCTTTTGTTACCAATAACGATCTAAAGTCGATTGTTGCACTATCGCGGCAAACACGAGATTTTACTTGGATTAAATTGCCGCTAGCAGGTTTACCCGAAACCATGAAAGTCAGTGAAGACGAAATGAAGCAGTATTACGACGAGAATAAAGCATCATTTAAAACGGACGAACAAGTTTCTGTCGAATACATTGAAATAAAAGTCAGTGATTTTGCTGATCAAGTCATCGTTGGTGATGATGAAATAAAACAACAATATCAGCAGGAGCTTGAACAGTTTGCAACTACGACAGTAAAGCAAGCTGCTCATATTATGATTGAAGGTGATGATGAAAATGCCCAGAAAAAAATTGCCGAAGTAAAAGGAAAATTGGCTGAAGGAGAAGACTTTGCGGAGCTTGCTAAGACCTATTCTGATGATTTTGGTAGTCGAGAAAATGGCGGTCTCCTAGGTGAGATAGGCGCTGATACATTACTACCAGATGCGTTTAAAGAGGCGGTGGCAACTTTAGAGCAAGGGGAAATTTCTGAGCCTATAAAAATTGATAATGCCACTCACTTTATTAAATCCATTACCCCGAATCCTCCAACATTTGAGGAAAGAAAAGATCAAATTGTTGCGGAGCTAAAAACACTACAAGCAGAGCCTATTTTTGTCGAGAAATTGAATTCATTAAAGGATTTATCCTTCAATGCGAAAAGTTTAAAAGAGGTCGCAGAAAAACTATCGTTAACGCTAGGAACTACTGGCTTATTCAGTCGTGATGGTGGTTCGGAACAAGTGTTGAATGACGGTCGTGTTGTTAGCGCTGCATTTAGTGATGATGTGTTACAAAAAGGGCACTCAAGTGAAGTGTTAGAGTTAACCCCCGATCATGCGGTTGTAGTTAAACTAATAAAACATGAGCCAGTAAGAACATTAACACTAGAAGAAAAGCGAGATGATATTTTAGCCGTTCTCCAGTTGGAAAAAGCCAAGGCTCAACTTGCTGAACAAGCCGATACGTTTAAAGAATCCTTGGCTTCAGGTGCAACATTGTCTGCTATCGCTGAGCAAAATGGTTTAGAGCTTAAGACGGAAACCAAAATCGTTCGTGATGGCAGTAGCGTGCCTAAAGCACTTGTGGAACATGTTTTTCAATTGCCAAGGCCTAACGATGAGCCTGTTACCTCTTCATTGTCTCTAGATAGCAACGATTACGCATTGGTTTCTCTGTCTTCTGTTAAAGATGCAAGCTTTGATGAAATGAGTGATGAAGAAAAACGTAGCGCACGCTTATCTTTAGCACGCAATTATTCGATAGGCGAGTTCCAAGCTTTTCAGCAACGGCTACTGAGTAAGGCTGATATTGAAAGGAATTAATGAATAATTCACTACAGTATTTTTTAGAACCTCTAAGGTTTACACAAAATGGAAGTAAAAGTCAGAGCGTTTGATCCCAGGCAGGACTTAGAACTTTATATAAGAGGCGATGAAGATACGTTTAAACAATCATTTCCAGGTATTTCTATCCCGGGGGAAATACATTCAGAAATAGTTAACGGCCTTAAACAGCTCCAAAACAATGAATATACAGGCGTTTACACAGCTACCTTGGATTCACTTCCGATTGGCTTTGTGATTATAACGATAGAGCCATTTTATTTCATATCTCAGGGATATATCGAATCAATATATATTGATCCAGAATATCGTGGCAGGGGCTTTTCTAAGGCCTTGTTGAATCAAGCTGAATCTTGGTCAAAAGATAGAGGGGCACGATCAATTAAATTGGATGTTTCCCTTTCTAATGAAAGTGCAAAGTCAGTATATGAAACCTGGGGTTTTGTAAAAACTAGGGTTCAGATGGATAAACCGATATAAAAACACAGTTTTTCCACTTTATATCTATATAGATGTTACCCATGTCGTAAAGCTTGCCATTTTTTTGGCAACCCTCATCGTTTTCCTCTCTTCAGGTTTTTAAGTCTTTGATATTAAAATAAAAAAAATATTGGCATCCGCCTTGCAATAGGTTTTTGTAAACGTATTGAACGACAAAGAGGCGTCAATCATTATGGTTCAGTCGATTGCAAATATTGAAGCTCAGCAGCTTTTGGATACCATTCCTGCCTCGCTGATTCCGTCGGACTTATCTGAGGATAGTGATCACCCCTCTAAAAGCCTAAAAACGGCATTCGATTTATTTAATGAGCTTTCCCTAAAGTTGGCCGACTCTTATCAGCATCTAGAACAGCGGGTTGTTGATCTTACGTCAGAGCTTGATAACGTGAGCGAGCAGCGTTATCAGGAACTTCAGCAGAAAGAACAGTTGGCCAGTCGTTTGGAAACACTCATCAACGTTTTGCCTGGTGGTGTGATCGTTTTGGACAAGAAGGGCACGATTGTGGAAAGTAATCCCGCAGCAGAACTGTTGTTAGAGTCTAAATTGTCAGGTCAGTATTGGCGCGATGTTATTGGCCGCTGTTTTGCTCCCAGAGATGATGATGGCCATGAAGTCTCTAATCGTGCCGGTAAACGCATTAGTATCGTGACTCGTTCGCTCGATGAAGATGGGCAAATTATTCTACTGACTGACCAAACCGAAACCCGGCAATTACAAGCGGAATTGAGCCGCAATGAACGCCTTTCTGCCTTGGGAAAAATGGTTTCCACATTGGCCCATCAAGTGCGTACACCATTGGCATCTGCCATGCTCTACGCAAATCACATACACAAGCAAGATTTGCCCATCGAGCAACGCCATGATTTCACTCATAAACTACTCAACCGCTTGCATTATATGGAGCGTCAAGTTCGTGACATGTTGTTGTTTGTTAAAGGGGACATTCCGATTACTGATAAGGTCAGTGTTAGCGAATTACAGAAAACCCTTGCCGAAACAGTAGAAATGCCAATTAAGGCGCATAGTGCATCATGCTATTGGGACATTGGCATGGGTGAAGGTGTATTGCAGTGCAACCTTGATGCGGTGATAGGCGCATTACTGAACTTGGTGAATAACAGTTTACAAGCCACTCATGCCAGCGAAATCACTATTCGTTTTCAGCAAGAAGAACACTTTGTTGCGATTTCCATTTTAGATAATGGACCTGGCATAGAGGAGAATATACAGGACAAATTACAAGATTTATTTTTTACCACTAAGGATCAGGGAACAGGGATAGGTCTCTCCGTCGTGAAGGTTGTTGCGCAATCGCATGGAGGCTCTTTTGCTCTAAGTAACCGTACCGATGGTGGTGCTTGTGCTTGTTTACGACTGCCATTGATTAACTATTAATCCGGCAGTTAAATAGGTTGTCCTAACCTATTTAACTGTCATCCCTTAAAAACAGGCGAAGTTGTGTGAAACTCCTTGTTTTTAAGGGGGTCACGCTGGTCTTTGACCAGTGGCGGCACGTCCCTGTGCCGCAATTAACCCATGTATTAACGAGGAAAGAAATTATGTCGTTAGCCGTTGAAGCTGTCGGATGCGAAATTATTCCCCATGTGCTTATCGTTGAAGACGATCCTGCGTTGCGAGAGGCATTGCAGGATACCTTACAGTTAGCTAGCTATGCGACTTACACAGCCGCAGATGTTGAGTCAGCACTTGTCGTGTTAGAAAAACACAGTGATATTGCCATGATTGTTTCCGACGTCAATATGGGAAATTTAAGTGGCCATGATTTACTGCATCAAGTGCAAATTGATTATGCTCACATCCCGGTATTACTGATTACGGCTTATGCCAGCATTCGTGATTCCGTTGATGCCATTCGCAATGGTGCGATTGATTATTTGGTGAAACCCTTCGAGCCAGAAGCCTTGATTGATATCGTCGCTAAACAATTAGATGGTCGGGAAGATATGATGGCTGATGAGCCCATCGCAAAATCACCTTCAAGCCAACAATTGTTGCAGTTGGCTAATCGTATGGCGCAAACAGATTCGACGGTTTTGATTATCGGTGAGTCAGGTACCGGTAAAGAAGTGTTAGCGCGTTACATCCACCAACAATCTCCTCGTGCCAAACAACCTTTTATTGCGATTAACTGTGCCGCGATTCCTGAAAATATGTTAGAAGCCATGTTATTTGGTTATGAAAAGGGCGCTTATACCGGTGCTTATGCCAGTGCTCCCGGTAAGTTTGAACAAGCAAACGGTGGCACATTATTATTGGATGAAATATCTGAAATGGATATTGGCTTACAGGCCAAACTGTTACGGGTACTTCAGGAGCAAGAAGTAGAGCGTTTAGGTGGGCGTAAGCCCATACCGCTGAGTGTACGAGTCATTGCAACCTCCAACCGAGATATGCAGCAGCATGTTGCACAAGGTAAGTTTCGAGAAGACTTGTATTACCGCCTAAGTGTTTTACCGCTGCATTGGAAGCCATTACGAGAGCGTCGTGAGGATATCTTACCCCTTGCCAGCCGTTTGTTACAAAAGCACGCGCTAAAACAAAAGCGAGTAGGTATTCAACTTGATGAAAGTGCTCAGAGAGCGCTTTATGAATATGCTTGGCCAGGTAATGTACGTGAGCTAGACAATGTCATTCAACGTGCGTTAATTTTACAAACCGGGCAGTGCATTGTAGAACAAGATTTAGGGCTTGATATGTTGCTAAACACAGGGAGTATTATTGTCGATACATCACCAACCTTTACGGGAATCAGTGAGTTTGATGGATCCCGTCAATCAATCAATGAAGACGTCATTGACCAGGGTAAACCTTTAGGTGATGGCCTTAAAAAGCGTGAATTTGAAATCATTGTCGATACCTTGCGAGAAGAAAAAGGCAGCCGTAAAAACACGGCAGAGCGTCTAGGTATTAGCCCTAGAACACTGCGGTATAAGCTCGCAAAAATGAGAGAGTTGGGTGTAAGCTTGGATTCTCAAAGCTATCCTGTTTAGCGCTGTCTTTAAATTATTAATTTCTAACGATCATTGTTTTCACAGAAAGCTTAAAGAGTTAGTAGTTGCTCCAGACCTTGTAACATCAGTTATATAAGAAATAACTATAAACTCTGTCACTTTTTTCATTAAAAATTCATAAATAAAGGCTTGACGGGAAATAATTTCGGCAGTAATTTTACCCGCTATGGATCGATATATTCACAGGCTGTGAGTTTGCAGAATTGTTTTATTTTAGTCTACTTATTTAATCTGCAATAAGAGGTGGTTCACTATCTTCGTAGATTTCTAGTAGGTTGGAAATGTGGAGATATTTTATGAGTGACGCCATGTCTTCTTCTGTAGATGACTTTCTCGACGAAGAACTCGGGGATGAAGCAATCAACGATGCTGATATTGAGTCAGCGCCTGCCAATACACAAGTCAAACGCTTTACTGATTCACGCCGACGACTGGAAGAACGTTTAGCTGAGCGACGTTTAGCGCGTGATCTTCAAGAGTTCGATTTTGACCTTTAGTTAAGTTTAGTCGTACTCAAGATATTATTTTCTCTATCACGGCAGTCCTTGCCGTGATTAAAATTTTTTATTTCAAAATTAGCAATAGCGCTGCTAATTCTTTTTCTATTTTTCATTTCGATTATGGCAGTTTTCTGCCGACGGCAGAATTTGGCCCGCTTTATGCTTTTCTTTCATTCAGTTCTTGATTAAGCGGAAAAATAAGTGGTGAAAGCCAAAAAACTGTCAGCTTAATCTGGGTTAAACACTGAGTGAGGTAATAACAATGATCTCTAACCGAATGGATATCAACCAGGTTTTACTTGAAATGCGTTCTCTAAAAGCCCAGGCCCAGGCATTTAAGCCGGATCCAGTGGCTGATAGTAATACATTAAAAGGTGCCCGTTCGCTACAACCAGTTGCTGAAGAGACGCCAAGTTTTAGTCAATTACTTGACCAGGCCGTCAATAAAGTGGACGACTTACAAAAAGCCTCCAATAAAATGGCGACTGCATTTGAGCAAGGACAAAGTGGAGTGGATATCACCGATGTCATGATCGCATCGCAAAAGGCCAGCGTGTCTTTTCAGGCGATGGTGCAAGTGCGCAACAAGTTGGTTGAATCCTATCGCGATATTATGAATATGCCGGTCTAATTTTAGTTAATGATAATGCTATCACTAGAAAAGCGTTTGAAAGGTAATAATACATGAGTACAGCAGATGCTATGGTGGATCTTGATGACGATCTTGATGGTTCAAGCTCCCGTGTTAAAGATCGGTCCGCTAATGATTTAGTCGAAGGATTTAATAATCTCAATTTACTCAGACAAGCAGGTTTGCTCGTCGCCTTAGCTGCCAGTGTTGCCATTGGTTTTTATGCGGTGATATTGACCCTTGGAGAAGACTATCGCCCTTTATATGCAGGCTTGGATCGTTTAGATTCCAGTGAAGTCATAGAGATTCTTGAAGCTAACAACATTAATTTTAAGATTGACGAGCGTAGCGGTGCACTACTCGTGGCTACCAACGAAATTCATGATGCACGTATCAAGCTTGCCGAAATGGGTTTGCCTGGTGACTCATCGGTAGGTTTTGAATTAATGGACAAAGAGCAACCCCTAGGTACTAGCCAATTTATGGAAGCGGCACGTTATCGTCGCAGCTTGGAAGGCGAGTTGGCGAGAACAGTAACCAGTATTAATAGTGTCCGTTCTGCACGAGTGCATTTAGCTATTCCCAAAAATTCCGTTTTTGTTCGCGATGCACGCGAACCACGGGCCTCTGTATTTGTGGAGCTTTACCCAGGCCGTGGTATTAAACCGGATCAAGTTAGAGCTATTTCCAATCTAGTCGCCTCTAGTATTCCAGAGCTTTCTCTAAAAAATGTCACGGTGGTTGATCAAAAGGGTAATCTGTTATCTACCGGTGATGATGATCCTAAAATCGCTAAAGCCATGCAAGAATTGGAATATGCCACGCAAATAGAAGAGTCCATTAACAACAGAGTGCGCAGTTTATTGGATCCGATTGTTGGTGGTAATCGTTATCGCGCAGAGGTTGCTGTCGATGTCGACTTTAATGAAGTGGAACAAGCGGAAGAAATGTTTAACCCTGATTTACCCGCGGTCCGTAGCGAGCAAACATTGGACGAACAGCGCGTCGGTAGTGCTGCAGGTGGTGTGCCTGGAGCCTTAACTAATCAGCCTCCTGCGAATGGTCAAGCGCCTCAGCAAGTTGGCAATCAGGCTGGTGAGGCGGGCGCAGCACCGTCTAATACTCGTAAGCAAGCGACACGAAATTTCGAATTGGATCGCTCGGTTAGTTATATCAAACATCAAGTGGGTAAGGTTCGTCGTTTGACGGTTGCTGTCGTTGTCGATGATAAAGAGGTAACCGATCCTTCTACGGGTGAAAGTCGTTATGAAACCTGGTCTGAAAATGAACTCGAACGTTTGTCTATACTGGTAAGAGATGCTGTGGGTTACTCAGCGGCACGAGGGGATAGCGTTAATGTGATTAATACACCATTCATTACTACGGGTAATGAGCTTCTGGATTCAGGTGATCTTCCTATTTGGGAACAACCATGGTTTCGCAATTTCGTCTCACCCTTTATCAAACCATTCATAGGTTTACTTATTGTATTAGTGTTGGGAGTTGGTTTGCTAAGACCCATCTTTAAAACACTTGCAAAAACCGGCTCGCAAGCGAAGGAAGATGAAGAAGCTAAACAATTGGCTGCCTTGGAAGCATCCGGTTTGGGTTCCTTTGATGAGTTATCCGATGAAACCGTGACTCTACACGGTGGTGAGGCCTTATCATTGCCGGGCCCAGAAGAAAGTTATGAGCATATGCTCAATACGATTAAAGGCTTAGTTGCAGAAGATCCAGGCCGAGTATCACAAGTCATTAAACGTTGGATTAACGAGCAATGAGTGAAAATGAAATCGCAAAACCCCTAAATATGCCGCCAGTAGAACAGGCAGCGGTATTGTTGTTAACGCTCGGTGAAAAAGATGCCGCTGAGGTGTTAAAGCACATGGGGCCCAAAGAAGTACAGCGCGTGGGTGCGGCAATGAGTAAGTTATCCAATATTGAGCAAGAGCAAGTGCACAGTGTTCTTGCCAATTTTATGGATCAAGTCCGCACGCTAACGGGCTTGGGGGTTGGCTCAGATAATTACATTCGCAATATGTTAGTGACGGCATTGGGTGAAGATAAGGCCCATAGTCTTATTGACCGTATATTGTTGGGCGGAAATACCACAGGCCTGGATACATTAAAATGGATGGAACCCCGTTCAGTGGCGGATATTATTCGCAATGAACACCCGCAAATACAAGCGATTGTGATTGCGTATTTAGATCCCGATCAAGCCGCAGAAATTATGACTTATTTTACCGATACGGTTAGGCTGGATATCATGATGCGGGTTTCTTCACTCGATACCGTTCAGCCAAGTGCCTTACAAGAGCTTAACGATATTCTTGAAAAACAATTCTCTGGTAATGCCGGTTCACAAACAACCACCATGGGCGGTTACAAATGTGCGGCAGAAATTGTTAATAATCTCGATAGTACTATAGCGGGTGAATTGCTCGAAGCGATTAAAGAAATCGATGAGGATGCGGGTAACCAAATTCAAGATCTTATGTTTGTCTTTGATAACTTGCGTGATGTTGATGATCGAGGCATACAATCACTCTTGCGTGAAGTGTCATCCGAATTACTTATTGTGGCACTTAAAGGTGCTGACAATGACCTGCAAGAAAAAATATTCTCCAATATGTCCAGTCGTGCTGCTGACTTGCTGCGTGATGATTTAGAAGCAAAAGGTCCAGTAAAAGTGTCTGAAGTTGAAGCCGCACAAAAAGAAATTCTAATGATTGCTCGACGCATGGCAGATGCAGGAGAAATTGTATTAGGTGGTAGTGGCGAACAAATGATTTAGAAAAAATGGCATTGATTTTACCACTATTAGGTAGTCTATAAGGCAGTGATATGACATCAGAGAGCAACCAAAAATTTTCTGAAAAAGAGTTGCATGATTGCAAAAATTGGCAATATCCAGATGTCTCTGAGACTAATTATGCCCCTAGTTCTCAAAAAGAAAATCTCACTAAAAAGCACAAGGAAATACCTAAAAAAAGCGACAAGACAGTAGTAAAAAGCGGTGAAACAGTTGAAATTATCGAAGACTTAGTCTCTGCTATAACCGCAGAGCAATTGCAAGAAATAACCGATGCAGCAGAAAAAGAAGGCTTTGATAGTGGTTACGAAAATGGCTATGAAAAAGGTTTGGAGCAAGGGGTGCAAGAGGGGAGAGAAAAAGGACATTCCGAAGGTTATCAGCAAGGGCTAGATGATGCTAAAAAACTCATTACGGCTCAGTGCGAACAACTACAACATGTTATCGATGCCTTGTTAATTCCTCTGGAAACTGAGCAGCAGCAATTACAAGATATGATTTTAAATATGGTGTCAGAGTTAACGCGGGCTGTTGTATTGAGAGAACTAAAACATGACTCTTCACACATTACTCAGCTTGTAGATGATGCGTTAAACACCATTCCTGTTGGTGCCGATAAATTTTCTCTTTATCTTAATGCGCAAGATGTTGCGATTGTCGAAGAGCATTTAGAATACTTTCAATATCATCAAGAAAAAAGTTTGCAATTACATATTGATGATGAACTACTCCCAGGAGGTTGTCGCTTAGAAACAAAACAAACCGTAGTCGATTACACTGTTGAACAACGATTAAAAAAAGTAATCGATGGCTTTTTACATAAACGCTTTGTGAATCATACCCATGATAGTGAAAAAGAAGACGCCGTTGGAGAAAGTGTAGAAAACATAGCGGAGGCGACAGAAGCGCCGCAAAAGCACATACCCGATGAGCAAGGGCAAGATGAAACAACACCTAGCACAACAACATCACCCGATATTGAAACTAATGATGAGTCAGTTGAAGAAATAAGTGATCATTCAGGTGATACTGACATGAATCTTGAATCCAGCGATGCAAATGATAAAAGAGGTGATGATGAGTTCAATTGATACCTCATTATTGAAACGTCTAAAAGCCTATCAACCTCACGTTATTCATAAGGTTCTGCCCGTGGCTGAAGGCCGTCTAACGCGAGTGGTAGGTTTGACCATGGAAGCGGTTGGTTTGCAGGTTTCCATTGGTTGTGAGTGCGATGTGATAGCTGCTGATGGGCGCCGTTTAGAAGCTGAAGTCGTTGGCTTCAGCGAAGACAAAGTATATTTAATGCCGATAAAAAGTATCCAGGGTGTACAGCCTGGTGCGCGTGTAGTACCGAGAGAGACTCACCGTCGCTTGGTGATTAACCAACGTTTACTAGGCCGTGTATTGAATGGACTAGGACAACCCTTGGACAGTGATGGTCCTGTCGCTATTGATGACCAACCGGATACAGAGTTTAAAACCATTAATCCATTACACCGGGCGCCTATACGTGAACCACTGGATGTCGGTATTCGTGCAATAAATAGTTTACTTACGGTCGGCAAGGGGCAACGCTTGGGTTTATTTGCCGGCAGTGGCGTGGGTAAAAGTGTGCTCTTAGGCATGATGACACGCTTTACCACCGCTGATGTGGTTGTGGTTGGCTTAGTGGGTGAGCGCGGGCGTGAGGTTAAGGAATTCATTGAGCATTCCTTAGGTGCCGAAGGCTTAAAGAAAGCCGTTGTGGTGGCGTCCCCCGCGGATGATAGCCCCTTGATGCGCCTACGCGCCTCTGAATTGGCTAACCAAGTGGCAGAACACTTTCGTGATCAAGGTAGAAATGTTTTGTTGCTAATGGATTCTCTAACACGCTATGCCCAAGCGCAGCGTGAAATCGCCCTTGCCATTGGTGAGCCTCCCGCAACTAAAGGTTACCCGCCTTCTGTCTTTGCCAAAATACCGCAGCTTGTCGAGCGTGCCGGCAATGGTTTAGAAGGTAGCGGTACGATTACAGCATTTTATACCGTCTTAACCGAAGGGGATGATCTGCAAGATCCGGTCGCCGACTCAGCCCGGGCTATTCTGGATGGGCATATTGTATTGTCCAGAAAATTGGCGGAGCAGGGGGTTTATCCAGCCATTGATGTCGAAATGTCGATTAGTCGTGCCATGACCAATATTCTTCAGGCAGAGCATCTAAAGTTGACGCAATTATTTAAACGCTATTTATCCTTATACCAAAAAAATCGTGATCTTGTCAGTATTGGTGCCTATATGAGGGGAAATGACCCTGAAACAGATGTGGCTTTGGATATGTTTCCCAAGTTACAAGCCTTTATCAGACAAGATCTTACCGAACGCGTAGACTACGAAAACAGCCGGATGCAATTAAATGAGCTAATGTCCCCTCAACAAAATGCTAATCCTGCCGTTAACTTCTCTAGGCCTTCATAAACCGGAGATAAACAGTGCAAACGAATCAACTCTCACTTGTTAAAGATCAGGCTCAAAGACAGCAAGAAAAGCTCAGTGAAAAGTTTGAGCAGGCAGTAGCCTTTGTTCAAAATGAGCGTAAGCAACTTGTTCAGTTACAAGAATACGAGACGGATTATCTCAATAAAATCAAAACCGAACAGGGGCGTTGGACGGCAGAAAATAGCGGTCGTTATCGCCAATTTTGCCATCAGCTTTCTCAGGCGATTGGCGAACAAGAAAACAAATTAGTCCACGCTGAACGACATCTTGAAGCGATGCGCAGCGAACTTTGCAAACAACAGCAAAAAATTAATGTGTTAAAAGATGTGATAGCTCGCGGGGAAGCTGAGCAGGCGCAGTTACATAATGTTGTGATACAAAAAGAAATGGATGAATTTGCCGGTCGTCGCTCCCCCCCGCAGTATTCTTAGTTGCTCAGTTGTTAGGCGCTAAGACCTACCTTTTCAATAGGTTATTGACAATAATGCTGAAAGTCGGACATTATGTGCGCTTTTCCAGCCCTACAGCTTTTTGTGAGCATGCTAATCGAGAGACTTAAAAAGAGTACATCGAATTAGTGCCAATATGATGATTACTCGTGACGTCATTCCCGCGCAGGCGGGAATCCAGGCATTAATTAATACGTTTAAGTCTGGATCCCCGCCTGCGCGGGGATGACGAAGTATTCTTTATTTAAGTGTCTTGGTCGTATCACAGAATAGAAAGCAGTTAACACTTTAAAATGAACAATAAAAAATCCAAACTAGGCTATTTAATTCCCGAATTTCCCGGACAAACCCACATCTTTTTTTGGCGAGAGCTAAATGCGATTCGTGATATGGGGATTGATGTACAGATTATCTCAACGCAAAAAAATGATTTGAATTTAGTAAAACACGATTTTGCAAAACCTGCCAGTGAGCAAACTTTTTATTTGCATCCTCCCAAGCTAAGTTATTTTTTCTGGTGCTTAATACACCCGGTGTGGTTTTTTCGTTGCTTGAAATATATTAGCTCTCTAGAAACTCGTGTTGTTGAAAAGTTTAAGCTCATTTATTTTATTATTATGGCAGCCGGACTTTTACATTTTTGTCGCGGTCATCATATCAAGCATATTCACGGACACTCATGTGCGAATGTCGCACATATACTAGCAATGGCTTCTCTGGGCAATAAGCTTACCTACAGTTTGACATTACATGGAGGTTTAAGCATTTATGGAGATAGTCATCGGCAAAAAATGCAGCGAGCGGCGTTTGTTTCCACGGTAACTCGACCTTTACATGAGGAGGTCAAACAAAATGCAGGCTTATCTCCAGAGCGTATTCCTGTTATATCGATGGGAGTGGACCTGCAAAAATTTTCTCCAACGCAGCGTCAATTCGACGCGACAAAACCGCTTCGTTTTGTGACTATTGCTCGCTTATCCATAGGTAAAGGACATGAATATTCTCTACGTGCTTTGCAACGAATTAAAGCGGCGGGTTTTTCCTTTAGTTTTACTGTCGTAGGTGATGGCCCAGAGCGTGCAAGAGTAGAAAAGGAAGTGGCTGACCTTGGCTTGCAGGACGAGGTGACTATGTTAGGCACTCTTAGCGAAAACGAAGTGTTAAGTGTGTTGGAGAATTCCGATTTGTTATTGCTTACCAGTTTTGGTGAATTTGAGGCTGCCCCCGTGTGCGTGATGGAGGCGATGGCCTCTGGAATTCCAACCATTACCTCGATTATTGGAGGGACTCGCGATATGGTGGACCATAATGTGAATGGTTTTTTGGTGGAGCAGCGCAATGTGGATGAAATAGAAGTTGCTATGCTGAAATTTCTAAAAGATCGTTCATTGCTTAATACAATGGGCGCACACGCACGTCAAAAAGCAGAACAAGTGTTTGACTATAAATATCAGGCCCAGAACCTGATTGAAAGTATTCGCAAGTTTACTGAAAGCCTTTAATGTAGATTTAACCCACCGCGAATAACTGCTGAGTCAATCAGCAAAATTGACTCATTGGCACTCTCTTTGCTCTATCTCCTGTGTTAATCAAAATCATTCAAAAGCGGCAATGGCTTGCCGTTTTCGAGATGAATAACTCCTTGGAGCGGCAATGAACGACAAAATATCTCCTCTGCTAGAGTCTATCTCAGTACAGCCAAAAGCATCATCAGCAAAAACAACACCTATACAACAAGACAATGGCTTTTCAGATTCACTAAAAGAAGCTCAGCAAGAATTAAAAGATGCTATGCAGTCTAAGACGAAGAAGGTGGAATCTGGCGAGGAAGTAAAAAAAGCGCCCCCTAAAGTAGAAGCGCAGCGTCCTGATAATTCTCAGTCTGCTAGCTTGGAGGTGGCTGACAAGGCCGGTCCTACTATGGAACAAGTTAAGCAGCAGCCCCCCTCTATTGATAATGTCGTTGCCGAGGCTGATCAACTATTAGAAACGGGAGAGCTGTTGCTGACTGAACTGCCTATAGAAGGTATTACAGAAGCTGTAGCTAACCTAGCACAGCTCACTGAG
This sequence comes from Cellvibrionaceae bacterium, assembly GCA_050298695.1. Taxonomy (GTDB): domain Bacteria; phylum Pseudomonadota; class Gammaproteobacteria; order Pseudomonadales; family Cellvibrionaceae; genus CANLBN01. The sequence continues at coordinate 4,183 of JBNKUQ010000053.1, read as the reverse complement.
CCAACGAATATCAATATATTGTCACTTGATATTGCTGCAACGGCTACCCTTGATGATATCAATGCATGGCTGCAGCAACATATAGCAAATGAAAATGGATTAAAAGAAACATTGGCGGCTATCTTAGGGCCTGAGCAAGCCTCCTCATTGATAGAGACATGGGTTGCCAATGGACAGCAATTGCCAGCTCAGCCTGAATTAGTGCCAGCACTTGAGGCAATTAAGCAGGCTATTGCCGTTCAGCAAGCAGCGATTAGTCTGCAAGACCCCAAAGCTAACAATATGGCGCTAGTGCCGCCGCTAGCAGGGTCTACTTCTACACTGTCTAATGGTGGTTCAGGCAATATCGCAGGTATGACACTGGTAGCGGATGCGGCAAGCACGGCCCCCAGTGCACAGGAAGCTACAGCAACTATTGAGCTAGATCTAGCAAATATGGGATCTAGCAAGCTTTTAACGCCTAAAACAGACGTAGCGGCATCTTCCTTGATGGGACAATGGATGGACCAAGACAGTGTTGAGCAATTGCGAGCAGTGTTTGAAGAGACGGCGCCGGTCAGTGCCACACAGGCTTCTTTGGACACAAATTTACCTCCAGCCTCTATGCAGGCAGCGATAGGGAAAGCTCAGTTGTCAGTGGTAATACCTTTTCAGCAAGCTCAATGGGGGCAGGCTGTCGCCGAGCGTGTTATGTGGATGAGTTCCAAGGGAATACAAGAAGCTGAAATCCACCTAGATCCGCCAGAGCTAGGTCCCTTGCAAGTAAAAGTGTCAATGGCTAACGAACAGGCGCATGTTAGCTTTGTGGTACAACACAGTAGTGTGCGAGAAGCCTTGGACCAGAATGCAATGCGCTTGCGTGAAATGTTTGACGCAGAAGGCATCGATCTGGTGGATGTTGATGTATCCGATCAATCAGAACAGAACGCTGATCGTAGCGATGATGATGCTCAAGAATCTAATCACTTCTTTTCACATGGAGAAGCGGATGTAGTGAGTGGTGAAACATCAATAAACTCTTCGATAAATGGCTATAGCCTGATAAATACCTACGTATAAAATCAAAAAAATCCTCTCCATACGCTATATTTCTTGTTATCGCATTCATTGCGATAGCAACGATTTTGGCATATCTCTTGCTGAATCATACTTATCCACTCATTACTGACGGATTTTTGGCATGGCTGAAAAAAATGACCGCGAAGATGATAAGAACCCTGAAGAAGAAAACGAGTCAGGTGCACCTAAGTCAAAAAAGAAGCTTATTATTTTTATTTCGCTTGTTTTAGTACTGCTCATCATGGCTATTGGCGGTAGTTTAGTCGCCGTCAGTTTATTGTCATCGGATGAAGACGAAGTGGTTCTTGATGAAAATGGTAATCCCATAGAACCGGAGCTAAATCTGGATGAGGACTTAAAAGTCGAAAATCCTGAAGAAGACAATAAATCCAAGGCTCCTGCAATTTATTATCCATTATCACCACCACTCATTGTCAATTATCAAGCGCGTGGTCGACAGCGTTTTCTGCAAGCAGAAATTACTGTTATGTCGCGAGAGGATGATGTTATTGAAGCCGTTGAGCTGCACATGCCAATGATTCGCAATAGTCTCAACCTAGTCTTTAGTAGACATATCTATGAAGAGCTACAAACCGATGAAGGTAGAGAGTTATTACGACAGGATGCCTTAGCGGAATTGCAAAAAATTATGGAACAGGAACTCGGTAAACCTGGTATTGAAAAAATACTATTCACCAACTTGGTTATGCAGTAACGACCAAAAACAGTTAAGAGAGAGCTTAAGTGCAAGATCTATTATCACAAGACGAAATTGATGCGCTTCTCCACGGTGTTGATGACGGCGACATCTCTACCGATGACGATGGTCTTGATGGTGGTATTACCAGTTATGATTTAACGACTCAAGATCGAATTGTTCGCGGCAGAATGCCGACACTGGAAATGATCAATGAACGTTTTGCACGTTACACCCGTATTAGTATGTTTAATCTATTACGCCGCACAGCGGATGTTTCTGTTGGTGGTATCAATATACAAAAATTTGGTGAGTATGTTCACACCCTCTACGTACCCACGAGTTTAAACATGGTGAAGTTTAGACCGTTGCGTGGTACGGCTTTATTAGTTCTAGATGCTAAATTAGTTTTTAAACTCGTGGATAACTTTTTTGGCGGTGACGGACGTCATGCAAAAATTGAAGGGCGAGAATTTACGCCCACAGAATTGCGAGTGGTACGCATGGTATTGGAACAGGCATTTATTGATTTAAAAGAAGCCTGGCGTGCGGTTCTCCCAATCGACTTTGATCACATTAACTCTGAAGTTAACCCCTCAATGGCCAATATTGTTAGCCCGAGCGAAGTGGTGGTAGTGAGTACCTTTCATGTAGAGTTAGACGGTGGTGGTGGCGAGCTACACATTACGATTCCATACTCCATGATAGAACCCATACGTGAGATGTTGGATGCTGGTCTACAAAGTGATAGTGATGATCGCGACGAGCGTTGGGTGCATTCACTACGCGAAGATATTATGTCTGCGAATGTAAAGCTTGAGTGTGATCTGATTCGAGATGTAATTTCACTGAGAGATATTATTGGTCTAAAAGCGGGAGATATTATCCCCGTAGAAATGCTGGAAGATCATATTATTAAAGTCAATGGTGTTCCCTTGTTTAAAACCCAAGTAGGGCAGTCAAATGGTAATTTAGCCTTAAAGATAATTAACCACATTGAGCGTACTCCTGTGACGACTATATCGCCTTTAAACAATTTGATCGGAAAGAAAGAGGTCCCTAAAGATGAGTGACGAACAAGATAACGATAAGTCAGAAGATGATGCAATGGCTGATGATTGGGCCGCTGCAATGCAAGAACAAGGTGTAGAAGAGGGCGGGGACGATGACGATGACGGTGTTGAGTCTATTGGTTTAGAGGAATTTGATAAATCCCCAGAAACTAAGCGCAATGATAATCCTGAACTCGATATTATTCTGGATATTCCTGTGACAATTTCCATGGAAGTTGGCAGTACCTCGATTACGATTCGCAACTTATTACAACTTAATCAAGGTTCTGTTATTGAGTTAGATCGTTTAGCAGGTGAACCGCTCAATGTGCTAGTGAATGGAACCCTCATCGCTCACGGAGAGGTGGTTGTGGTTAACGAAAAGTTTGGCATTCGCATGACAGATGTTATCAGCCCAACAGAACGTATTAAGAAGTTAGGATAATGAAAATAAAAACTATTTTATCGCCAGTATTTTCACTCTATATCGCAGAGGTTAGTGCAGCGGTACCTGTTAACCCTGCATCCAGTGTTTTGCAAATGATATTTGCGCTAGGTTTAATTATAGGGATGATATTTGCGTTAGTTTGGGCGATGAAAAAAATGGGTTACAAAGGATATAGCCAGTCCAAGCTAATTAATGTAAAGAGTTGTTTACCTTTGTCATCTAAGGAAAAATTATTGCTTGTCAATGTTGGTGATGAGCAGATATTAATCGGTGTTGCGCCAGGCTTTATTGGTCATATAAAAACCATTGAAAACCCCATTGCCGACAAAGTGGGAGAAGGTGAATCTGCTGCTACCTTGTTTTCTGAAAAGCTAAAAGCCATGATGAATAAAAATAAAAGTGATGTAATCGAATGATTATAAATATCAACACGCATGTTGCTATAAAATTTATTTTTTTACTGCTTGTAGTTGTTCTATTATCGGGAAACAATGCAAACGCACAAAATACAACAAACCCCTCATCTGAAAAAAACAACTCATCGCTTGTCGAAGGTATACAAGAACTTCCAGGCTTATCCGCCGTTACCTTGACCACAAACCCTGATGGAAGTCAGGAATACAATATTAAAATTCAAATATTAGCTATTATGACAGCGCTGACATTTTTACCAGCGCTGTTATTAATGATGACCTCTTTTACGCGTATTATTATTGTTTTCGCTATATTGCGACAGGCTTTAGGTCTGCAGCAGTCGCCATCGAATCAAATTTTAATCGGTATGAGCTTATTTTTAACTTTTTTTATCATGGGGCCGGTGATAGAAAAGGTCAATGCAAATGCATTACAGCCTTATATCAACCAAGAAATTAGCTCAAAAGAAGCTATCGAAAGAACGACACAGCCCTTTCATCAATTTATGATGTC
>JBNKUQ010000052.1:0-20966 GCA_050298695.1 Cellvibrionaceae bacterium | reverse complement strand
CAAACACCCCCGAACCTACTCTCTCGATAGGAACGCCATCAACCACTCCCGATGAAATTGAACCGTCTTCCGAACCTGTCGAAGTGACTTTTAAATCCATAGTCAGCGGAACCATTTACCCTGCAGTGCTCTATCTAGATGAAGTTACTCAAGACGGTAGCGTGATTCGCTTGGGTATTGCCGAACTTCTAGATAATGGCCTCGACCAAGACACCGTTGCCGGCGACCGTATATACACCGGGACAGCAACTATTCTTAGTATCAATTCTGTTGAAATGTTCTTTCGTGTTCGTAGTGAAACAACTATCAGCGAAATCACTTCTAACACTAGCAGCCTCTGGGTAAGTGGCTGCCCTGTCAGAGCCCGCCCCTCTAACCCTCAGTTTGCAGTATTAGATCCTGCAACTAACTCTGAAATATTTTCTAATGAAGTCATGGTGACGGTTGCCGATGGGGTACAACCTGATTTAGATATCATCAATAATCTAGTCAACTCCGCCATGATTGGAGCCGGTTTACAAGTTGATCCAAACAGGCCTGCGGCTAAGGTAGTGGGATGCATCCCCGCTCTCAGGCAATACCTAATCGAAATACAAGGCACGGGTGAAGCCTCTGGTGTTTACAATGCCATTAGTGCTCTGGTGACACAAGAAAATATCACCAATGCATCAGCCAATGCCAAGCTTCTGAAAATTAACCGAGAAAGTTCAATTTGTGATGGTGAAGAGTGCAAATGGTATTTAGATAATGTCCGCGCACCAGAAGCCTGGGCTATCGGTGGTGCGGGTAGTAGCCAGTTTTCTGTTGGGGTTCTTGATTTTGGTGTGGATTGCTCGCACCCTGAGCTCGGCTGTGATGCAAACCGCTACAATCGCGATGACATCGACCATGGTACCGGCATTGCCAGTTTAATCAGCGCTCGCAATAATGATGGTACCGACCTTGTCGGTATCGCCTGGAATACAGCAATACAGCCTTATGACTTTCTTGCCAGTGGCGGCAGCCAATATAAAATGAGCGAGCTGATCACTCGCAGTACTTCAGATGACAATGTAAAAGTCATTAATATCAGCGCCGCTGCGGCCATCGATCCCGGCAATCAGATTCGTAATGCCATCTGTGGAGCGATCGATAGTGGGCGCTTAGTTGTCGCTGCAGCGGGTAATGCTTTCGCTGAAAATGGCTGTGAGATTTCAGAAATTTATCCCGCAAAATATAACCTAGAAGGCGAATGCCCCAATGGCACCGATTTACAGTCTGGACTGTTAGTTGTTGGCGGTATTGATAGGGATAATATATTGGCCCACTGGAGTGAAAATTCCCGTTGTTCTAATCTACTCTATTCCGATATTTTTGCCCCCGGAAAAGACCTCTATATGGCAAGCTCCCGGCGAGAAGACCAATACTCCTATAAACATGGTACTAGTTTTGCGAGCGCTATTACTGCAGGTGGAGCAGCACTAGTTTGGGCGGCTAGACCAGAACTTAGTGTTGCTGAGTTACACCAAAGGCTTGTTGCAAGTGGCAGTATCTTAGGTTACATGACAGGTGATGGGAAAACTCCCGATAACGAAATTCGTAACACAGAAGATGAGCGTTTAGATGGAAAGCGCGTATTGAACCTGTACTATGCACTAGGTGGTAGAGATCCTGAACCAGATATTCAACCTCAAGAAAAAATTAACTTTACAGCCCGAACCAATGTTAATTTAGCGCAAAAAATTACATCGGAACCGGTGACCATTAGAGAGATCGATGTCTCGACTCCTATCAGTATCGAAAACGGATTTTACTCAATTAATAATGGGCCATTTACCAGCTCAGCAGGGTCCATTGGTTTAGACCAAACACTTCGCGTTCAAGTCATGTCTTCAAGTGAAACAGATACCACAACGGAGACAACCGTTTCTTTAGGTGATCCAGAGTCGCCAGTCACCGCTGTGTTTAGCGTAACGACTCGTGGGCAGGACACCAGCCCAGATGACTTTGATTTTGCTAACCGTACAAACGTTGCTTTCGATTCATTAATTCCATCAAACACCATTAGAATTCAAGGTATCGATAATGACACACCGATCAATGTCGTTAATGCAGACCTTTACATCGATGAAGTTTTGTCTCCGACAAGCAGTAGTTTCGTCGACCCAGGGCAAGCTATTCGACTAGAAATTCGTTCAGCAAATACACCTGAAACGACGGTAACCTCAACGGTAAGCATCGGCGATGTTACCGATATATTCAGTGTGACAACCGAAGCCATTGACAGCAGCCCCAATGGGTTTCGTTTAGGGAGCGAAGGTAGCGTAGAACTTAATACCGTATTTATCTCCGACCCTATCACTATCTCTGGAATTAATACGGAAATCCCCGTCAGTATTAGTGGCGGTGAATACTCTATTAATAATGGGCCTTTCACTGAATACAACGGGACAGTTCAAAATGGAGATTCTGTACGCGTGCGCGTGACCAGTGCGAGCACGGAAGGAACGGATGTCTATGCCACATTAACGGCAGGGAACTATAGTTCTACCTATCGCGTATCGACCTTTGACTCCAAATTAATTTCTGCACTCATTCCTGTTTATTACTTATTGTTGCAGTAACGAGATACGGAAAATAATAACCTTAATTAATATGCGCCTATGGCGCATATTTTTTGACAAGCTGTCAGAGGTAATTTTAAGACAAACGGTTTTTAAAATCGCTATAACCAAACTCTCTAACGATATTCAGTGCATCCGTTTTCGAATTCCAAAGTGCAATAGCGGGTAAACCAATACCATTGAATGTTGAGGTCTTTACCATGGTGTAGTGAGCCATATCATCAAATATTAAGCGATCTCCTACAGTTAACGGTTGATTAAAACTGTAATCTCCAATCACATCCCCCGCCAAACAAGTCATTCCACCTAAGCGGTAACTGTGAGCTTTTACATTGATAAGTGCACTATTAAAAATATCGGCACGATATGGCATTTCCAAAGTATCCGGCATATGACAAGTGGCTGAAGTATCCAGGATCACTTGAGGGCGATCGGTTTGCATCACATCTAAGACTTCACTAACCAATACCCCAGAGCGAATGGCGATAGCCTCCCCAGGTTCTAAATATACTTGTACTGAGTATTTATCTGAAAATGATTTAATGAGATTGATCAGACCACTGACGTCGTAATCAGGGTGAGTGATATGGTGACCACCCCCAAAATTTATCCATTTAAGACCGGGGAGATAATCCGCAAATTTTTCTTCAACTGCCGCAAGCGTTCGTCGCAACGGCTCTAAACCCTGCTCACAAAGTGTATGGAAATGTAGACCGCTAATACCTTCTAAATTGCTCCCAGCAAATTCAGCAATAGGTATACCCAAGCGAGACCCCATGGCACAAGGATCATAAATAGTAGTCGTACCCTCAGAATGCTCGGGGTTAATTCGCAAACCAAAACTGATATTATTTCTTTGCTCTTGAGCATATAAGCATTGGGATTTAAAACGTTGCCACTGAGAAAAACTATTAAAAACTATATGGTTCGCTATGGGTAATATTTTTTGAAATTCCTGGTCACTGAATGCCGCAGAAAAAACATGGACTTCACCCTGCTGACCAGAATGCGTGTACTCTTCATAGCCTAATTGCGCTTCGTTATAGCCGCTGGCACAAATACCGGATAAATAAGATTGCACAAGAGGAGCCAATGACCAACAGGAAAAGGCTTTTAATGCAGCCAATATCTTTGCGCCACTTTCCTCTTGAACATGATGTAAAACTTTAAGATTTTCCTCAATCGCAACTTCATCAATAACAAAACAAGGAGAAGGCACACGGGAAGGATCAAAATTTTTAAAGGTACTGGATTGCATACAAACCACAGATTACAGATTACAGATTACAAAATATTCTATATACATACTAGCGAATCACTTTAAAAGAATACACAGAGGTAATAGAAGTCTATTTATTTTTTTCGGTGTCATCCTCGCGGATCAGCAACTGCTCCTGCATTACTGATCCGCGGGAATGACGTATTTTTTCAAGTGCCTCGACAGCATTATTCTTGGCTGTTGATTGAAATCTGTTAACTATTCAAATTAATTCGAAATTCTCAAGCTCAACAGTTTTCCAAGGCAAACCGTACTGACTCATCGCTTCCATAAAGGGATCGGGATCGAGTTGTTCCATGTTCCAAACACCCGCTTGCATCCACTGCCCTTCCACCATCATTTTAGCACCGATCATAGCGGGCACACCGGTGGTGTATGAAATAGCCTGTGAATTGACTTCAGCATAACAAGCTTCGTGATCGCAGATATTGTAGGTATACACAATTTTTTCTTTGCCATCTTTTACACCTTTAACCACACACCCAATACAGGTTTTTCCTTTAGTTCTTGGGCCAAGGCTTGCTGGATCTGGTAACAGCGCTTTCAAGAATTGAATGGGAATAATTTCAGTGCCTTGATAATTGATCGGCTCAATGCCAGTCATACCAACATTTTCTAGTACTTCAAGGTACTTCAAGTAATTTTCAGAAAAACTCATCCAAAATTGTGCGCGCTTTAAACTTGGGAAGTGTTTAGTTAACGACTCCAGTTCTTCATGATACATACGATAAATAGAATAGGTACCCACCTCTTCCGGGCAAGTAAACTCTGCCTTTTGCGACATGGGCGGCGTTGTAACAAATTCACCATTTTCCCAGTGACGGCATTCTGCACTTACTTCGCGAATATTGATTTCCGGGTTAAAGTTAGTGGCAAAAGGATGGCCATGATTACCACCATTTACGTCGATAATGTCGAGCTCATAAATTTCATCAAAGTAATGCTTAGCAATATGTGTTGTAAACATATTCGTTGCACCGGGATCAAAACCTGAACCGAGAAGCGCCATTAGTCCTGCTTTTTCGAATTTCTCTTGATAAGCCCACTGCCATTTATATTCAAATTTTGCCTCTTCGGGTGGCTCATAGTTAGCCGTATCTAAATAGTGTACGCCTGCATTTAAACAGGCATCCATAATTGATAAATCCTGATAAGGTAACGCAACATTAATCACCATAAAAGGCCGCTCTGCTTTTAAAAAAGTAGTGAGCGCTTCAACATTGTCAGCATCAATTTGTGCAGTTTTGATTGCTCGTCCAGTTTTTTCTTTTACTTGTTCTGCTATCGCATCACACTTAGATAAAGTACGACTCGCTAATACAATATCGCTAAACACTTCTGCTGCTTGTGCACACTTGTGGGCAACAACACCTCCAACACCACCAGCACCAATAATGACTATTTTTGTCATGATATTAACCTTTTATTTTCTATTAATCTTCGTAGTACGTATAGCCGCGAAGGCTTTCACTAAAATCTTTTAACATACGTTGACGATCCGCTACGGTAATTTTTCCCGATTTAACGGCTTGCTCAGCAATGTTGCGAAAACTTTTTTGTAAGCTAGCCGGATCATACTCTACATAACTCAGAACATCGGCAATGCTGTCACCATGGAATTCGGCGACTACATCAAAACTGTTGTCGCTGTTAACGCGAATGCTAGCAACATTGGTATCGCCAAATAAATTATGTAAGTCACCGAGTGTTTCCTGATAAGCACCCACTAAGAATACACCAAGATAATAATCCTCTCCCTCTTTTAAAGGATGCAGTGGTAGCGTTCGCCGCACCTCCCCATCAGTAGAAGCAAAAACATCGATTTTTCCGTCACAATCACAGGTTAAATCCGCAATAATAGCGTCTCGTGTTGGCGCTTCACTTAAGCGGTGTAGAGGCATGATAGGAAAGACTTGATCAATCGCCCAGGTATCGGGCAATGATTGAAACACACTGAAATTTCCGTAGTAAATATCAGCCATTTCTTCACCCAATCCTTCAAGGTCTGGCGGTATACGTTCTAGCTCCGGCAGTATATTGACAATGCGCTGCATAATAACTAAAAAACAATTTTCACCGACGGCTCTTTCACGCAGAGAAACTTGCCCGCGCCGAAAAAGCTCTCGCAACTCATCTCGATAATGCACGGCATCATTGTAGGTTTCCTGAAGGCGATTGCTCTTAATGTCTTTGGAGACGGATAATAAATTCTGTACCATTTCGTGAACATCACTATCTAACTCGATGGACAGGGGAGATGGATCAAAATGGCTGACATCAAGAATATTAAAGAGCAACACAGAGGAATAGGCTATGGTCGCCCGACCAGATTCGGTGATGATTACAGGATGAGGAATGTCATACGGATCTAGTGACTCCATAATGGCTTCGATGACATCGGCACAGTACTCACTGAGGTTGTAGTTCATACTGTGGGTCTCGCTACTTTGACTACCATCGTAATCAACCGCTAAACCACCACCTAAGTCCATGTATTGAAGTGGCACACCTTCTTTAATAAGTTCGATGTAATAACGACAAGCTTCCAACATTCCCCCACGAATATTGCGGATATTAGGAATTTGTGAGCCCAAATGGAAATGAATGAGCTGTAAACAATCCAACATATCGGCCTGTTGTAGCTGTTCGACTAAGGACATCAGTTGAATGGTATTCAAACCAAAAATACTGCGATCACCACTGTCTTCACTCCAATGGCCATCCACCTTGGAAGCTAGCTTTAGCCGTACACCCAGTTTGGGCTTTATACCCAAGGCCCGACTGCGTGCAATAATCGTTGGTAACTCAGTTGGCGTTTCTATAACAAAAAAGCAATTAACGCCTAATTTATTGGCGTGAAGTCCCAGATCAATAAATTCCGCATCTTTGTAGCCATTACAGATAATATAGCCATCATTATTGTTGATGTGAGCTAGGGCTATGATCAATTCAGCCTTGCTACCCGCTTCTAAGCCATGATTGTATTGGGAACCGAAATAACTGATTTCTTGAATCACTTGATGCTGCTGATTCACTTTGATAGGAAAAACGCCTCGATACTTATTTTGGTATCCAGCATCTGCTATCGCTTTGGCAAAAGCTTGGTTAAGGCAGCTGATACGGTGATCAAGCAAGTTCTCTATACGCAGCAAAACGGGCATTTCAAGGCCCCGCTCGCGCATTGCAGCGATTACATCTTTAAAAGAGACTCTCGCCTCACCATTATCTGTCGGAACAACAATTTCAACATCGCCTCGCTCAGATATTGCAAAATAATCTGTCCCCCAATTATTAATGCCATACAATTGCTCAGCATCATTTTTAGTCCAATTTTCATGAGGGATACTTTTCAAGGGCGGTCTCTTTCTTTACGTGAATTTATAGTGGATCTATACCCATTGGATTTCAGCTTCTGGGTACGACCGCCATGGATGACGGAAGTGCGGGTCACGCAGGAGCTGTTATCAGTAAGCGGCAAGCGCGCTCCCTCCCAGAAGTTGAAAGGCGATGGGTACATTCCAAAAGGGAAGCACTTTCCCATAAAATTCGGCTATTGAAAAGTGCTTTTTGGGCTCCAAGAGGAGCACAAAGAGATTGTTAATAAACCCTATCAATAAGTGGGATTACTTGCTTTGAAATCTAACATTCTCTGGAGGGGCTTCATTGCCTTGCGAGCTAAATCAGAGGAAACGTGAATTTCATCACTCCCCTTTTCAAGAGCATGCACAATACGCTCGAGACTATTCATGGCCATCCAAGGGCAATTCGCACAACTGCGACAGGTCGCCCCACTGCCCGCGGTGGGGGCGATCAAGAAGGTTTTACTGGGATTCTGCTGCTGCATCTTATAAAAAATGCCCTCATCTGTTGCCACAATCAGTTCTTGATTGGGTAAGGTTGTAGCTGCATGAATGAGTTGCGAAGTAGAGCCCACAACATCGGCAATGGCGACAACAGATTGCGGAGACTCTGGGTGAACAAGTACTGCTGCATCAGGATACACCGCTTTTAGATCTTCAATCCCTTTGGCTTTGAACTCCTCATGAACAATGCAAGCGCCATCCCACAACAAAATATCGGCACCCGTCTGTGCTTGGACGTAAGCCCCCAAATGCTTATCCGGGGCCCAAATCATCTTTTTACCCTGGCTGTCTAAATAGTCCACAACCTGCAGAGCAATGCTGGATGTCACCACCCAATCAGCTCGTGCTTTTACCGCGGCAGAGGTATTTGCATAAACGACCACCTCCCTATCGGGATGCTGATCACAAAAGGCAGAAAATTCATCAATGGGGCAACCCAAATCAAGCGAACAAGTCGCTTCCAGGGTAGGCATAAGTACGCGCTTTTCGGGGGTCAAAATTTTTGCGGTTTCACCCATAAACTTAACACCCGCAACAATTAAGGTTTCTGCAGGATGCTCTTTGCCAAAGCGCGCCATTTCCAAAGAGTCAGAAACAAAACCACCCGTTTCTTCTGCTAAGGCTTGTATTTCAGGGCTCGTATAATAGTGAGCCACAATGACTGCATTATGCTTTTTGAGTAAATGCTTAATTTTTTCCCGATATGCCTCGGACTCTTCTGCCGTCAACGACTGCTTAGTAGCTCCTTTCAAGTGCGACTTGACCAGCTCTCGCGTTTTGTCCATTTGGGGGGGCACATTGTCAACCATGATGCTCATAACTATTACATCCAAAAGCGTTCTAAAATGCTCAGTAGTTTAACACGCCGCGACTATTACCGAAATTGCTAGTAAAAAGTAATACTTCGGACACACGGGCATGTAGAATTCACACAGCCTTTAATCATGAACTGAAGCCAGAGTACAAAAAAGAGACAATTTAAAAGCTAGCCACCTCCAAACGGCTAACTAGGCGTTGAAAAAATCTTTCTTTTGGTAAAAAGCCATCATTTAAATTTCATAATTGTCTATTAGTTCATCTTTTCTCTTTGACTTATACCAGCAGGAAAAATATCATTACTCAACTCAAGTGATTGCTCCACACGCTTTGGTATATAAGGTATTGAGCGAGGAGTGACAATGCTCTCAAAGCCAATCTTAGACAATAATAACCATACTAACTTTTTATTTTTTTTGCCGGCCCATACATTAATAGTGAGCCGTTAGTGGTTTGTATGGTTGGCGTTTAACGTTATGACTACTGGAATCCGTATTAATGATGATACATGTATTTAGATTTGGTATTTTCACAAACAAGAACAAAACTCTAGGTATTTTGACTTATATTCAAGGATTACTATTTTCTCTGATAGTAATCAATACTAACGCGCAAGCCATTAAAAATACCCCCATAGAAAACACGTACCAAAATATCATCTACAAAGCTGCCGACTTGGCAAAGGAAAACTATCAAGATAATAAAGAATCAATACCAGAAGAACTCAGCTCTATTGGCTACCAACAATATCGATCTATTCGCTTTGCCAAAGATAAAGCTATTTGGAAAGATGAAACCAACTTTGAAGTTCAACTCTTTCACCCAGGCTTTTTATACCAACACCCCGTTAAAATTAACGAAGTCGCTAGCCAGACGATTAATTCCATCCCCTTCTCTGTAGACTTATTTAATTACGGTGGCCAAGCTCCACGCATCAACGAAATCACACAGTCCAATTTAGATTTCTCCGGCTTTCGGGTGCACTACCCACTCAACCAACGTCAATACAAAGATGAGTTGATTGTTTTCCAGGGTGCCTCCTACTTCAGAGCATTAGGCCCCGGTTTACACTATGGTGCTTCCACTCGTGGCCTGGCTATTGATACCGCAGAGCCTAGTGGTGAAGAGTTTCCCAACTTTGTCGAATTTTGGCTGGTAAAACCAAGGCCTTCGTCAACAACGATGGTTATATATGCATTACTGGATAGTCCATCTATAACAGGGGCTTATCGCTTTGAGTTACTTCCCGGCTACCCCACAAAAATCCGAGTACGTGCAGATCTTTTTCCTCGAACAGAAATTAAAAAAGTGGGTATTGGTGCTTTAACCAGCATGTTTTTTTATGGAGAAAACAAGGTCAAACATGTTGATGATTTTCGTCCTGAGGTGCACGACTCCGATGGCTTATTGATTCTCAGCAACCATGACGAATGGATATGGCGGCCCTTATCTAACCCTTCGCAATTGCGGGTCAGTTCTTTCTCTCTACTCAACCCCAAAGGTTTTGGCTTGCTCCAACGAGATAAACAATTTAACCATTACGAAGATTTGGAAGCTCAGTACCATAAGCGGCCCAGTTTATGGATTACTCCCAAAGGCAGCCCTTGGGGTAAAGGTCGCGTAGAGCTTGTGGAAATACCAACACAGGATGAGACTAATGATAATATCGTTGCTTATTGGGTTCCCGAACAAACGTTGCAAACCAATAAACAACACACCATCGAATATGAGTTGAGTATTGTCGATGCTCCTCAGACTACAATAATCGGAAAAGTGGCGCAGATGCGTATTGGTTGGGGGGGCGTACCCGGCCAGGATAATCCGCCGCCAAAGCGTCAACGTATCTTTGTTGTAGATTTTTCAGATTGGCCAGCAAACTATACACCGGGAGATTTACCCATTAAGCCCCGCCTCACACACTCATCAGGCTCAGTGAGTGACTTACAAGCAAAATTACTACCTGACCAGAAAACCTGGCGAGTCTCATTTAAATTACTACCTGATGGCAATATTCCTGCGGATATGAGCTTGTACCTTGAACTCAATAATCAACGACTAACAGAAACTTGGAGCTATGTATGGTATACCGACAACCTTCAACCTTAGGGCCTGTTATTAACCCGGCAATTTTTTATGCCGGGACAGCCTATTTAGTTGCCAGGTTAATAAATACTACTGGATACTGATCACTCAAAATGAATATATCGCAATTTGAATTTAAGTCGGCCTTATCGATACCCATTAAAAAGTGGCGTGCGCCTCTTTATTTTCTACTTGTCACGCTTACCGCTATATGGGGTAGTCTGATGATGCTTGACATCATTAGCACCAATCAACTTACGGTGATAGAACCTATTATTTTCGTCTTATTTGTCATTAATTTTTTATGGGTTAGCATGGCATTTTGGACCAGTATTATTGGTTTTTTCCTAATATTATTAAAACGAGACCCCATCACTTTAACTAGAAAAAATAGTCCTACTTGCAGAACACCATCACTCTATAAAACACCAAACAAACAACCCCTGGTTAAACGCACCGCGATTGTGATGCCTATTTATAATGAGGACCCAGTTAACGTTATAGCTGGTATAGAGTCTACATTAACCTCTCTAGCTAAGACTGGAGAGACCTCACTTTTTGACTTCTATATTCTCAGTGACACAACCAATGAAACCATTGCCACGAGAGAATTAGAACTTTGGCAACAATTGAAACAGCGTTTACGCACAACGCACATCAATATTTTTTACCGCCGTCGAACGCAAAATAATTACCGCAAAGTCGGTAATATCGCTGATTTTTGCGAGCGCTGGGGCAGTTTGTACGATTATATGTTAGTGCTAGATGCGGACAGTATTATGGAAGGAGATACCATTGTCCACATGGCAAAAGTGCTACAAACCTTCCCTCGTATTGGACTGATACAAACTGTACCAAGACCGGTAAGACAGCAAACTTTTTTTGGCCGTTTTTTACAATTCGCGGCCGAGCTGCACTCCCCCATTTTGGCCACTGGAAATAGTTTCTGGCAGACGGATACCGCAAATTATTGGGGACACAATGCCATGATACGCATTGATGCCTTTATGGAAAACTGCTGCCTTCCCTACCTAAGCGGTCAACCACCTTTTGGCGGTGAAATTCTTAGTCATGATTTTGTTGAAGCAGCCCTATTAAAACGTGGCAACTGGCAAGTGGTCAACATCACCGAAACCGTTGGCAGCTACGAAGAAGTCCCCAGTAACATTATCGATTTTATTATTCGCGATCGTCGTTGGTCCCAGGGTAATTTACAACACCTACGATTATTAAAAACCAAAGGATTGCACATAATCAGTCGTTTCCATTTTTTATCAGGAGCGATGTCTTACGTATCATCATTATTATGGCTGATCATGCTTGCTCTAGGAACAACCGATGCCATACTACAAGCACTGAATAGCAATCAGTTTTTTAACAAGCCTTACCAACTTTTTCCAAACTGGCATATTGCTAAACCTGAGCTTATTTACTCATTACTAGGGGTCACTGCGCTTTTATTGTTTACACCTAAAATACTATCTCTAATACTCGGGCTGATTCAAAATCCTAAACAATTTGGTGGCCTCATAAGCCTAATAGTTAGTGCGTTTATAGAAATTATTATTGCAATATTAATCGCTCCAGTTATGATGATTTTCCATGCCTATTTTGTTATTAGCGCTCTCACCGGTAATAATGTGAGCTGGAATGCTCAAGAACGCAATGGTCGCAGCATTCCCTGGAATGAAGCCGTTAAACATACTTTACTCGTTTCGTTATTGGCTTTTATCTGGGGCGGACTAGCTTATCTTTACGCACCTAAATATTTTTGGTGGCTATTACCTGTACTCATAGGATTAGTACTCGCCGCACCCATTATTCGTTATTCCAGCAGTATTTGGCTAGGCAAATTAAGCTACAAATTTAATATCTTCAAAGTCCCCAGTGAAATAGAAGCCAGCGATATTCTCGAATCTGTTGATAGTTACCAAAATTATTATAAAAAAGTATCGCTCCCATTGAGTGAAATTACTCAAACAACACCGGCGGAGCAGTGGAAGCGCATGCCGATACAACACCTGTAATCATTTCTAGAAGTGCTTTTTTGGTCAAGACTCTACAATAACAAACTTCATCTGTACACTGTGGTAACTTAGCTAGATTTATCTACACTTTGTTAATAAAAGGCAAAGACACTGAGAACCTCAAAAATATGGCTATTGAAGAAGCACGTCTGCAATTGTGTAATTTAACAATTGAGCAGTATCCACAAATAAAAACACTGATGGATGAGGTATACGCTGAACTGGGAGGCGCCTGGCCAGAGCATACCATTCGCTATTTAATAGACCAATTTCCAGAAGGTCAAATTGGTATTATTGATGGAGGACTGGTTGTCGGAATTGCTCTCAGTTGTAAAGTCGACTATGTCCGCTTTTCTAACCCACACACCTATGATGACATTGTCGATAGCCAAGACAATGTTCACAACGACCCTAAGGGCGATGCGATTTATGGATTGGATGTCATTATTGCCAAACAACATCGAGGCTTACGCTTGGGTCGCCGCCTCTACGATGCCCGCAAAGAGCTATGTCGTCAGTACAACCTCAAAGCCATCTTAGCGGGTGGTCGCATCCCCAACTACCATCAATATCGACAAGAGCTTAGTCCTTATCAGTACATACAAAAAGTCAATGAAAAAGAAATTTATGATCCTATTTTAACTTTTCAGTTATCGAATGATTTTCAGGTCAAACGCGTGCTCAAAAAATATTTACCCGATGATGAGCGCTCGGTCGGCTATGCCACCCTATTAGAATGGAACAATATTTTTTATGAAGTTGAAGAAAAGGTAATTTATACACCTAAAACTCAGGTACGAGTTGGCGCAGTGCAGTGGCAAATGCGTAGTATTACAAACGAGCAAGAAATGCTTGATCAAATTCGATATTTTGTCGATACCGTATCTGACTACCAAAGTGATTTTATTTTATTTCCAGAATTTTTTAACGCTCCGCTTATGGGATTAAAGCCCTACACCAACCAAATGGATGGAATACGTTTTCTGGCAAGCTTTACTGAAAAATTTCGCGATGCCATGTCGCAAATGGCGATTGAACATAATACCAATATTGTCGCAGGGTCTATGCCTTTGCTTGAAGACAATCACGTTTATAACGCCTCTTATCTTTGTCATCGTGACGGAAAAATTGATATGCAGCGTAAAATTCATATTACGCCGCACGAAAAAAACGATTGGGTGATGAAAGGGGGCAGCGAAATCGAAGCCTTTCAAACGGATGCCGGACGCGTCGGTATACTTATTTGCTATGACGCTGAATTTCCTGAGTTATCTCGCATACTTGCAGAACAGGAAATAGATATTTTATTTGTACCCTTTTGGACAGACACCAAAAATAGCTACTTACGTGTACGCCACTGTTGCCATGCTCGAGCCATAGAAAATGAATGTTATGTCGTATTAGCAGGCAGCGTAGGCAACTTACCAAAAGTAGAAAGCTTAGATGTTCAGTACAGTCAGGCGGCCGTATTAACACCTTCGGATATTTCATTCCCTCATGATTCTATATTGTCTGAAGCGACACCCAACACGGAAATGCTATTGTTTTCTGACTTAGATTTAGAAAAATTAATGGTGCTACACAGCGAGGGAACAGTAAGAAACTTACTCGACCGCAGACAAGATGTTTTTTCGGTGAATTACCATCACAAAAAATGATAAAACAAATTCATTGCAAAGGGCGCTAAGCCGCCCTTTGGTAAAATGTTATTAGGGGGAAAAGTCGAAACCCGCAGGGAATTCAAAAAACACTTCGGTGTAGTTATTGGGGTCTGTTTTGGGAAGATCGGCATTAAAGCTTTCATTAAGTGTATCAATAATACCATTAGCAATAATTGCATAACCCTTAGCTGTCGGGTGTACGCCATCCAATGAAAAGGCACCACCTGTAGCGAATGTGGAATCCACATTGCCTGTGCCGTAACTAATACCATTTCCATCACTTAAATCAGCCAAAAGTGCTGCTGCATCAAATAGAGCCAAATTATCATTTGCACTCGCCAAGCCAGCAATGGTGGTATTGTAAGCTTCCCGCGCTGCTTCAATTTCTGCGGCTTCTGTTGCTGTTAGCGCCTCAGCATCAGTTAACGCAGAGCCTACACCAATAACGGTACTAGGGTCACCAATAGTTCTTAATGTCCCAAGTAATGAAGAAGTCGATAGTAAAATATAATCATCTGCTGTTGCCTGCCTTATACTGGGTAAACCAAGCCCAGATAAATCCGTTAGAGAATCATCTTCCATAACAATCGCATTTTGCCCCTCGGCAAAACTAATAGTACGCTGATCAGCCTCCGATTGAGTAATCAACGATCCTGCAACCGCCGTAGCTAAACCACCATTGTAAGTGGCATAAGCCGCATTCGTCGCTGCGGCAGTCGCTGCATCGAGTGGAATAGCGTTAAAAGGAACGGTGGTAAAAAAAGGAATATCAACAATAGAAGGGATATTAATTAATACGCCACTAGCCCCACCAGCAGTCAAAGTAGTTACGAGTGCATTATAGGTCGGAGCGAACACATTGACTGGATCTGTAATGTCACCGGAACCTGTACCATAAGCTGGAGAGGTACTACTATCGCCACCCGTACCGCCACTGGTACCGTAACCTAAAATATCATTATTACCCACCCACAAAGTGAAAAACGTCGGTGCTTGGGCAGCCGCCTCACCTAATATGGTATTGGTACCATCAGCAATATTTAAATAGACAGCATATGGGTTAGCGGTAGATCCTATGTTGGCAAAATTGCCGTAACCGGCCAATGTTAAGTGAAACGATTTTGCACCAGGCACACCTAAATTATTATATGAACTACCCGTCAGGGGATTGATTAAAACATCCATAGTTCGCGTGCCAGACTGACGGATAACAGAAGGCTCGCCATCTTCATAAGTCAAAACAATACGCGATTCAAACTCGTTTGGCGAAGGAAAGTCAGCACCATTAATCAATAACCCACCCAAATTATCCCCGACTAATGGCTGTGTAAAAACACCGCCATCAGCTTCCTCAAAAAGTCCAGCCAGAATATTGGGGAACGAATCGAATTGCCCATCAAGATATAAAGTACCATCCTTATAGCCAGCCGTTAAAGAATCGCCCAGGGCAACATAACGAGATAAATCAAGATCACCTGAAGAATAATTTTCATCCTTAACAGGATTTTTAAAGTTTGTGCCACCGCTGCCACACGCTGCAAGAAAAGCGGTAGTGGCAAAAGCAATAACAACCGGTTTAATTTTATTATTCATTTGCATAAGCGCTCTCTAATTTTTAAAACTCATAGGATAGACCTATACCAATTGTCCAGGCATTGACTTTGTATGAGCCCTCAAAAGCTCCTTCGCTAGAATAGTCGTAAGAATTATCTTCTTCAGCAAAGTACAAATAAAAAGCAGATAAATCGACTTCGAGATCCTTTTTGATCTCATAGGTTAACCCAGCGGTGACGCCTATGGAGTCAGTCCTTGGGGTTTCAGGAGCAAAATAACCGTCGCGAATAGGAGTCTCATCATAGTAAGCACCCGTTCGCAATTGCAGCTTGTCATTCATTTGATATTGCAAACCTATACGATAGGTACTGCTATTTTTATAGTTTCTTGGATTAGTGCTCGTGGCTCGGTCTGGATCATTAACACTATCAAACTCAAAGGTCAGATCTTCGTAAACATCCCAAAATGTATAGTTGTAATCTAAGGCAAGGAGTACCTTATCTGTCAACTGATAGCTAAAACCAATTGTCAATTCCGCGGGGAGAGGCAATTTGGCTGTATAGCCACCATCGACAAATACGTTACTTAGGGCATCTGGAATATTTTTGAAGTCTGAGTCTCCTTCAGATTTCACAATAATTTCTGAGCGATATTGAATACCGTAATTTAATTTATCCGTTAATTTAAAGAATGCGCCAATACTGTAACCATAATCAACGATGCCCGAATCCTCTATAGTGACATTTGATCTATCACCATTTTCATCTTGCAAAGAGGTGCTTAAATTTCGATTTAGGTTGACTGAACTCACCGTTACGATGGGGCCTGCACCAACACTAAAATTATCATTCACTTTATATGCCAAGGTTGGCTGCAAAAAAATAGCTCGCAATTCAATACTATTAACAAGATGGGAGCCCACCCAATCCTTTTCCCACTCGACACTGCTACCAAAGGGTGTATAGAGGCCAAAACCAGCACTCCATGAGGGGGAAAATGCCTTGGTAATATATAAGTTAACTGGGGTTCCTACAGGGGTATCTGTTTGTGCATAGCTTCCCGTATCCGTATTTTGGTAGCGATTCTTACTGTAAATAAGCGCAAAACCAGAAGTTACCTCATAATCACTGTCCAGATGAACAATGGCGGCTGGATTAAAGAAGACAGATTCTGCACTATCTGACATGGCAACACCGGCGTGTCCCATACCAAGGGCTTTCTGTCCCTGTACGGCAACACGATAACCACCCGCTTGCACTTGAGAAGCGGCGGCAAGACAGCATAAAAGGAAAGACATTTTCTTCATGAGCGAGCTTCTTTTATGGTTGTTATAAGCGATTTTAAACACCGTGACCAATACGGTCAAAGCACTTGCCCGAGTCTAATATAAAGCGAGCGCTCGCTCAAGGACTTATTATTGACGATGAGTGATAGCGCATAATCTCACATCACATAAGGTCAATTTCCTACAGACTCAGCCCCACCTTAAATGAATAATGCCACCTGTAAGTAGAAATGAGTGACAAACACACAAGTAGGAATCACGACTTCATCATATGCAAAAAACAGATGACGAGTATCGCAAGCTGATCTCGCGCTACTTAAAATTGCGACGATGAAACCAGGATAAGCCTACTACGTCATAAAAAGGAGATGGACGTGCATTGGGAGTTTATTGAAAAAAGAATGATTAGAGAAAAAGAGAGTGGCTATGTGATACAACTTCTTTCTGGAACCTGGATATCCCCAAAAGAAGTCAAACCCATTACCACACGACAAACCCACTATTTAAAACAAGCCGAACTATTACGGCAAGGCTTGGCATTTGCGCAACAGCAAATGCTACAAGAACAAGAAGCGTAAATCACGCCATGGGAGTTTGATTATAGAGTATGGTTGAAGGCCTGCAAGCCATAGATGAAAGAAATGCGTAAAGGTTTTCCACAAAATCTTTTACGCTATCGCCTTCAACCCCGCCTAGTGCCGTCTGTAAAACAATAGAGCGCTCAAGAGAGTAATCCGTAATATTTGTATATAGAATACCCTCCTTAATCGCTTCAGATTTAGGTAAATAAGCAACACCAAAACCGGCCTGGACGAGGGACTTCACCCTATCATCGCGCGGGCCGTTATACACAATATTCAGCCTCACACCTCTACCAAATAAAAACTCCTTTAATTGGCGAGACGAATCGCAATGCGAACGAAAACAAAAATTTTGTTGATGTAAATCTGTAAAACTAATGTTGCTTCTACCTGAAAAGTGATGATGGTTATCAAAAGCAATAACAAAGGCCTCTCGATGTACTTCGTGATGACTGGCATGATCAAAGTTATTATTTTCACTACTTAAAAATGCAACATCGATTTCACGATCATTCAATTTAGATTTCAAATGCTGTTGATCACTTTCAACGAATTCAAAATCAATGTCGTTATTATTACATTTAAACGATTGCAATAAAGGCAAAAGCTCATCCATAAAAATGTTACTTTGGATACCAACTCGAATATAAGTACATTTTCGGGTTAACAGACGGTGCGCTTCATCCTTAGTTTGACGGGCATCCTGATAGATTTTTTTAAATTTAGGTAATAAAGTTTTTCCAAGAAAAGACAGCTCAACGGAATTTTTTGTTCTGTGCAATAATTCACCACCAATAGAACTCTCTAATTTTTTTATTCCCTTAGTTAACGCTGGCTGCGATATAAAACAGACCTCGGCTGCTCGAGTGAAATTTAACGTTTCACTAACAGCAATAAAATAGCGTATTTGAGACATTTCCATAAAAGGTTTACCTAACAAAAAACACTAAAGTCTGTTGATATTACAGGAGGCGGAGTATAACAGACGAAAATAACAAATCGAAAATGAATATGGTGCCAATACGGAGAAAAATATTAATGAGTAAGCCATCGCTCTATCTCATATTATCATTTAGTATGAAAAATGCTTACTAAACAACCAATACGGCTCACATGCTTATTAGAATTTTAATTAACGTTCAGTATTGTAAAGCGATATTGATAGTTGTATATGAACGCTGTTATAAAATGATTAACGACCCAAGGATTTAAGATTTAAGGTATGACGGGAAATATTTACTCAAGGGGGCAGAAAGAATAAAGGGTATCCTGAAGCTTGTGATGATTTGAAATGCCAATAACGGTAACAGTAAACCAAAAAGACAACCCGCAAACAAATGGATAGCAAAAGACTCAACCCCAAAGACTTTACTCAAGACAATCCTGATACCACTGCCAGCTAGAATGTGCATTAGATAAATTGCCATAGAAGCAGCACCTAAAGAAGCAAAAAAGCGACCAGTACATTTAGACAAGGTTATTGATAAGAAAACGACAAATAAAATAGAAATACAAGATAATAATAAAGATCCAAGCCCCTTATCTATATAGGTTTTATCAAAAAAAATATGAAATAAGTATTGAGCTATAACAAAAGCTACCATACTTACAAGAAGCACCACTAATGGTGAAAACATTTCGTCAATTTTATATTTAACAAATACAATACCCAAAACAAAAAAAACAAAATTATCATTAATAAATGCCAATATTTGTATATAAGGAAATTTGGTTTGAGTGATATATAAAACTCCAGACAACAACAAAACGATTATTGTATATTTTTCTGAAACACATGAATAAACAAAAATAGCTGAGAGAAACACAAAAAATAGTGCGTATAAAAACCAAAATTGAGCTCTAGGCTCCCACACTTTCAATATATCTAAAATACTCACACTTCCACTGGTATAATTCGAAAAAATCACCTCTATACCTCCTTGCAACAGAGACCAAAGCAAATATGGGTACACAATCGTATCAATTTTATTGAAAGCTAGGCCAAAACCGCCCCGTTTTACGAATGAATGATAGAAAAATAAACCTGACAAAAAAAAGAAGAGCGGCATATGAAAACTATAAACAATGCTATCTGCAAGTTGATATAAATCTTCCGAGATATCAATTCCTACATTAAATAACCCCCGCGCTACATGTCCATATACCACCAAAATAATACCAATGGCTTTAGCATAATCGACCCAATCGGTTCTTGCTTTCATAACTATGTCTGTTTAATAAAATAGGAAATACTAGCAGGCTACCCAAAAAGAATACCCAGCTCAAGATAGGCGTATTAAAATAATCGTAAGGTAAATGATAGGCAAGATATTGACAACAGTAAACACCACCACTCTAAAATGACCGGGCTTAAGAATATTTCTGGAACATAAAAGCTAGAATCATTTGGTATCCTTATACCAGTACGCCCAGGAATTGACCAATGCGCGATTATACTACCAAGCTACTTAAAAAGAGTGCATTGTCACCCCGCGAAGCCCGTGATACAAACTTAAATGTACTCATTATTCCCGAGATTTCCGCCTTCACGGGAATGGACACCGGGGTCAATAGTACATTGAGCTTACCTCTATGTACTCTTTTTAACTGACTGATTAGCAAGCTGTTCGAAATATGCACACCTATTCTTTATACCACTCTTTTTTATTTTGTTCTTTCGTTAATGTATCGTAATATTTAAATACTTCAAGTAAACCGGTTATATCTTTTTCACCAACAGATCGGGATTCAAACACGACTTCTTTTTTCTTATCCTTTTTTAAACCCTCTTCAAAATAGGCCTTACTAGTCATTTCATCTCTTTCCAATTCAGTGGTATCTCTCACTCCCACTGGGTGAATATCATCCGAAGGAGCAATAATTTCATCATTTTTATATAAATCGTTCACTTTATAACTGGTATTTTTCTTCTTGCCTTTTTTATTGGTGGCATTAAACAAGTCATCTCCCAAACTCTTGGCAACACCTATCAACGACATAATTGCTCGCAACTCACGCTGCTCATCACTTTCCTTTTCTAACACTTTACGCTCGTTGCTATCTAAACCTAAGTTCCATAAATCTATATAGGATGCCTTTAATAAAAATTTAGGAATATTTTTTTGACTAGAAGAAAGAATTAATTCCCTCTCCCCTCGCAACAGATAGAAGGCCCAATAGGTATAAATGCTTTTTAAGCCGTCTGTTTTTACTAA
>JBNKUQ010000051.1:0-21493 GCA_050298695.1 Cellvibrionaceae bacterium | reverse complement strand
GGAGGCGCCAACTGCTTTGGTGTTCTTATTTGTTTTAGTCGTAACCTGAGAGAGAGCCAATAAGGCTGGGCTGTCGCCCTGTCACTTTGTTTGCAAAAAAAGCAGCAAACAAAGCGCCAGCACTCCATCCTGCATTGTCGGCCACGCCCTGGCGCGCACCTCGCCCAGCCTGGCTTTTTGTTCGGGACAAGCCCAAACAAAAACCGTCGGCTGCCCCGTTTTTTACTCCACTACGTTCCGCAAAAAATCGCCCCCTAAGAACCGCAGGGGGCGAGTGCTTGCGACATACAGGGAAGTATTAGTGCCGTTGGTGCAGGAGCACAGGAACGGCCTGAAAACATAAAAACCAAAAGCAAAACCATCGTCAATTTAAGCCCCTAATATTTTTTATTTTGCCTACAGGGATGTAGGTAAGGGGCGTGAGCAGGACGCGGAAGCTTTAGCCGCCAGTCTTTAGGCTACAACCCGTCAGGCAGTCTGCACAGCGCGGGTCATTCTCATCGTTCTTCTCATCACCCCATGCCGCGCCGGTGGCGTCGTTAGGGAACGTGTCTGCTGGTTGATCCTCCCAGTCTAGCAACGTGCTCGGCCGGTCAAGGGCAAGGCGAGCCGCCAAAAGCGCGGCCCTTGACCGGCCTGCGCGCGCCGCTTCCTGTGAGGCTCATCCATCAGCCACTTAGGAGGCCAGTTATGAATAAGCAGTTACCTTGGGAAATCGAAAAAATCATCCGCGTTGCCAATGTGTTAGCAACGACAGGTAAAACCGGGGCATCAACCAGTGAACAAATTGCGGCGGCGTTTGTGTTAAATCGCATGGAGTTTTTACCACCAGGTTACGAAGATGTGATTGAAGCGTGGGAGCGTTTGGACGAGGAGTGGCAAGGGTACGTCAAGTTAGTTAAGCGTTATTACCCCGATAAGCTAGTCCCTTGGTAGGTCGTTACTACAGCAGCGGCTAACGCCGCTGCTTCATCCCAATTGTTATCGACTGTCCCGCAATCAGTCAGTGATGAGTTAAGGCAAATCCTCCGCTGAAAAATCTTGCCTCTTATGAATAACGGCCAGTACATAACAACTGTCATTCCTCACTTCGTACATGATTCGATAAGAATAAATGCGCAACTCTTGAATCTCAGGCTTATTGACCTCTGGCACCATCTTGCCAATGTGAGGTAAGCGGTTGAGAATATCGGTTTTCTCTCGGATCTCGTGCGCCACTTTTTTTGCATAATGCTTAGAGTCTTCCGCAATAAAATCATGAATATGTTTTAAGTCTGCTCTCGCAGGCTTTGTCCATGTCACCATGAATCGATATCGCTTTGTAGTTGTTCGCTAGACAATGTATCGCCACGTTCAATGGCTTCTTGCCCTTTGCGAACTTTATCTAACACGTAAAGGCGATACATAATCTCTTCCATATTGGCGTTATCAGGGAGTTGATTAATGGTGTTTAAGGCATCTTGTTTGGCAGCTTGCATAGTGAAGGGTCTCCGTTAGCCAGCACGATTAAATCGATTAGAGTCATGTTTAAGAATAAGGCTTTCTAATACACTTTTGGCGACTTCTTTATCTTTGGGTGAAAATTGTTGTAAGGCTTCAAATTGTAGTCGTAACTCATCGTCAGGCCCCCTCTCGTCTTTATCGAATGCCAGTGAGTCAAT
Organism: Cellvibrionaceae bacterium; assembly: GCA_050298695.1. Lineage (GTDB taxonomy): Bacteria > Pseudomonadota > Gammaproteobacteria > Pseudomonadales > Cellvibrionaceae > CANLBN01. Next base: position 19,832 of record JBNKUQ010000051.1, on the reverse strand, counting down.
GGTGACGCTCATTGAGACGGCAATTTTCTTTAGCACGTCGAGAGAGGGTTGTGTGGCACCAGATTCATAGCGTCTTATCTGATTGACGTGTACACCAATCACATCAGCCATTTCTTGTTGCGTTAGGTCACGTTCACGTCGCAGAGTAATGAGTCGGTCTTGAATACTCATTCTGTGTATCCAGTAGTTGTTGATATGACCCATGATGATACCCCTCATTAACCAAAGTAGGTTGCTTAATGTACCATTAGTGGTGTATAAATAAAACCATAGTTGGGTATTGACAGGTAAAGAGTATAAGTTGGCGCATGAGCGAGTTTATCCATAATAGAGCTGAGGCAGTATAAAATGTCACAATTAAATTGGTTGTTTTTGTGTCTGCCAGTGTTGCTCATTTTGTCCATAGGTCCGCTATGTGCTGCAATGAGCGCCTTGATAGACAAAAGAATCTCAATTTTCTTTATGAAATGTTATGTTGCCTCAGTTCTGAATCACTCAAAAGTGTTGATGTCTAAAGTAAAAAGAGCAAATTTTTTCATGTAAAGGTCATGCCCAAAAATCCCTCCATTTTTCGTCATCTGTGGGAATACTGGTTTGCTCTACAATTTTCCCATCTTTAAATTTGAATCGAAATTCAACATCTAGGTTCAACTTTTTATTTGAACGCGCCCCTGTTAAACGTGTAAACAAGGTGATCGTATCACCCTGCACCTTTATCTTAGATAAGCTACCAGGCGTGGCCACTTCCTTCATAATAATTGAGTCCCTATAAGAGCCCCAGCCTCTGTAGATACCTGATATTCTACTGGTGCCACCAACGTGGCAAATATACTCGGGATGGAAAAAATTTGACTCTTTTCTATCGATTTTTTCCGTCTGCTTTTTTTGCATTAGCCTTAGGCATTTGACTAATTTAGTAAACCGGAGAGGCGCTCTAACAAAAGCACCTGCAACATCAAGAGTCAACATTGAAACTCCTCCCTTTAAAAAACACAGGATAAACTTAACTTAAAATACTAAGTCTACTAATAGGAAGCCCTAAAACAAAGGCTTGGTGGATATGTTTGTTTTATGAAAAAAACAGGCCCGATTATAGGGCTTTTGCTTTTAGCGCACCAGCTCCATTATCTTAGATTAATCAGTTGAATCGTAGCGAGGGTTTCTGAGGTGTTGACGGTGAAGAGGCATCGGGGTCTTGCCCTGTGCCTTTTTAGTTTTTATTTTAAAGGTGTGTACTAAAACCACCCATCCCAAAAGCCCTGCTCTTCCGGTTTGTCATCCTCCTGAATGGCTTCATCATTCGCTGAATCAGCAGAGGGGGACGGAGGATATATTTTTCAGTCATTAACTGCGAAGCCCGTTTTGTCTAAGCACTCACGCAGAAGTCATTCAAGGTTAATCAGGGGTTTCTTATATAATCTAAGGGGGCTAAAGCCGATTATTCCCAGTATCTCTCAAGTATATTTAGTTGGGATAAATTTTATAGCTTGTCTTAATAGAGCTGAATCACTATAAAGTGGCATAGTAAAATAATCTATTTCAGTGCCTGACTTCGTTGCTCATTTTGTACATAGCTCACTATGCACGGCAATGGGCGCCTTGTTAGACACGAAACTATTTTCATTTTCTTTATGCCACTTTATAGTGATTCAGCTCTATATATTCAGGGTAAGTTATTTCTTATATATTATTAGATCATTTTTACTCCTGCTTTAAGCTAAGACCACGTCGATAAATTAAGTGAGTTAATATATCAAGCTGCTTGCTAAATTCTTCAGCTTGCTCTTCATCTAAATCATCCTCATCGGTAAGATTCAACATTATTACTAACCCCATATTGTGATATTGATCGTAACGCATTTCTGAAAAAGTACCGGGATCACCACCATTGTGGCCAAACATAAAATTATCCCTGGTCCAAAATACGCCTTGCTGTCCTTCTAATGTAGGTTCATCTATGAGAGCACTTAACATTAATTCAACACTTTCTGGTTGCATGATACGCTGACCGTCTAACTCCCCTTTTTGTACAATCGCGAGTAGATAGCGTGCTAAATCTGTAGAAGTCGCTTTAAGCCCACCATCACCCCATGTCGCCAATGCATACTCTGGTAATGGAACAATATCCTCATCGACAAAGGTATATCGGGTTGCCGGTAATGTTTGATCTTCTGAATAGCGATCATTAAACCAATGAGTATTATTCATCCCTAAGGGGGAGAAAATGTTTTCTTCCGTCCAGGTTTCAAAATCTGTTCCTGAGGCAACTGTCAACATTTCTGCTGCAAGGGCAGCGCCTACATTGGAATAAATATAAGATTCACCTGGAGCCAATTGACTGAAACCCTCCTCGTTATACAGTTCACCTGTTTCGTCAAGTAAGCTTTGTAAAAATGCACTTTGGTTTGTTTCAACGGGTTCTGGGCAGTCGGAAAAATCATCGATAAAGCCAGCAAAAAGATTTTCCTGAGTTGCCTCAATATAGTAACCACATGGATAGCTTTCTGTGTCCAAAATTCCCGATGTGTGAGTGGCCAAGTCGATAATCGTGATTTCATTGGCATCGTTATGGGGATTATTCACAACAAAAGGCATCGAGAGATCTCCAAAAGTAGTATCGGTATCAATAAATCCCTGTTCCAGCATCTGCATGATACTCACCCCTATAAAGGTTTTACTCACAGAGCCCAGGGTAAAGGGAGTCAAGTCAGTCACAGGGCGTTTTTCTTCACTGTTGGCATAGCCCATTGCAAAAGTATCTAAGAGCTGCTTGTCATCTATCCAGGCCGCTGTCAATCCAGGGATTCCAGCTGCTGTCATTGCCTCATTAACGCGCGCCGTGAATTCACTATCAGAAAGACTCATATCTACCCCAAGGTCATCTAAGGCCTGATAAATCGCCGGCATTGCACCAATGGCAAACGTACCTGTGAAGCTGGTAACAGGAACCATTTTATCTGGTGTTATGCCTGTAGCTTCATAGATAGAGTCTTCTGCTGAATAATAAACTTGATAAGAGAGTCCTAAATTCCAACCATCCATCAAAGTAAAATCTAATACGTCAGAAAGAATGCCTTGCGTCGGCTCACCGATCACAGATACGTGCGGCATCACCTTCATCGCCAGGGTAAATATCTCAGCGGCACTACCAGTATTGGGACCAGTGATTAAAGTAATAGGTTTAGTGTAATTCTGACCTTGATTAGGTGTTACAAAGAATTCTTTTCTCTCTGTGGCGTTACCGAGATTATAATTTTCTTTGCTAAAAACGAGCCTTTCTTGATCAGTGAAATAACTAGCGAGAGTCAGTGCAAACTGATCGTAACCACCTTCGTTAAAGCGTACATCAATAATCATCCCATCAGTATCGCCCATAGAGTCCAGAATGCTATCCATTTGTGTTTTTAGGGTAAGCAATTGCAGATCTATATCATCTTCTTCTGAAAACTCCATCGCATTAACCTGCAAATATCCAATATTACCTTCCAGTCTTCCCCAGTAAATAATAGGAGAGTCATCACCAGATGTTTCTGATGTGGAAGATTGCAGCTCCTCCGTACCATAATAGAGTGCGATGGCCTCGTTGAATGAAGTTTTTATGCCCTGAGCGACGGTATCATACAAATCGTCATCAGGTTCCAAGTCGTCATCAGATTCTAGCGCATACAGTTTTGCACCAGCCATAATCGTTTTTTGCCAGCCTCGAGGTTGTTCTGACGAAAACCCCTGTTCTAATTCATCCGTTTCCACCGATAGGAAAACATGACCGTCATCAATTGGAGATAGCATATCAGCAAGAATAGTCAATAATTCTTCTTGGGTCGTTTCGGCTGTCACCATAGGCCTGAAGAGATCCCATTGTTGTTGCCAGTCCACCTTCCTTAATGAAAAGAAAGGATAATAATCATTAAACGTATGCCATGCATGTTCAAAAATAAACTCGGGATTAAATACAGTGGGATCTGGGGCATGATTGCATGCTTGAGGAATAAGGTGATTTACTAATGTTTTGCGGTCGAATTCATTACCTCCTGATGGGATAAAGCTGAAATTTTCATTGTTGGCACCTGACGTGACTTGGGTGAAAAAGGCCTCTGCTGCTTTCAAGCTATCAGCTCTCCCCATAACAGAACAGGTCTCACGTGTATAATGATAGGCAGTTACAGAGTTCTGTTTAATCGTGACTGCGAGACCCGCGCCCTCCTCAATCCAACTTCCTTTATAGGCAGCGAGTGGCGATACCGGCTCTTTATCGTTTTCATTTTCATCTTTATTACACCCAGCCAGACTGAGACTGATCAGCAGGCCGCACAGTATTTTTCGAGGTAGGTAAGTCATCAACTTCTCCATTGTAAATTAAGTTTTTTTCATAGTATTAAGGCCTCTTAGAGTAATGGATGGCAGTATTTAGCAGTGTCAATTTATGTCGGTTTATTGTCATTAAATACAGACAAAACTATGACAATAGCGTTTAAAGCTGGCGACAAATACGATATATTGATCGTTTAGTCCAGATACTAGGCGTTCAGGTGAATAGTAAATAATAAGCCCTAACCTGATATTGTGAATGGCCCCTAATAAGAATGACAAATCACTTATGAACACAGGCAAACAACTTTCTATTCTTATTATTGACGATGATAAAAAGTTAGCGAAGCTCATTAGCACTTACTTGAGCAAATATCAGTTCGACATCAGTTTAGCTGAGGATGGAATTACAGGGATTACCTTGACTAAAGAGTGCCAACCACATTTAATTATTGTAGATCTAATGCTGCCAGAAATGGATGGTTTATCCGTTTGTAGAGAGCTACGTAGCTTTTACTCCGGACGAATTATTATGCTGACAGCCAGTGATGAAGACATGGATCAGGTCGCTTGTTTAGAACTGGGAGCCGATGATTTTATTACAAAACCCGTACATCCACGTGTGCTATTGGCAAGAATCCGTATGTTGCTCCGGCGTACTGAATGGCAAGCTAATGTTATCGAAGAAGATAATAGCGATACGATTCATTATGGTAGCCTAAGCTTATATCTAGGTAAACGTCAGGTATTTCTGGACAGTGAAGTGGTTTCCCTCACTGATGCAGAGTTTAATCTGTTGTGGTTACTGGCAAGCAACCCGGAGCAACCCCTATCCCGCGATGTGATTATGAAGCAAGTGCGCGGTGTAGAACACAATGGGTTCGATCGCTCTATTGATAATCGCATTATGGCCTTGAGGCGCAAACTAAAAGATAATAAAGGTTTACCCAAACGAATCATTACCGTGCGAGGAAAAGGGTATTTATTTGTCACAGACCAATGGTAAACAAAATAAATGTAGCTACGGTTAACGCCTCTTGACCACTCATATCCATTACTACCTGAGAATAGTATTCCCAGCACTTCGAACAATGCATTTACTCTGAGATAATTCACTTATGTTAAGACTGTTTTTCTCTCTCTATTTATTGATTTTAGTTTTTTTTATCGCCGGCACCAGTTTTCTGGAAACGATCTATCTATTACCTTACGAAAAAGAACTTAAACAAGACACAGAAAAAGATTATACGGGACTTTTATTAGTAATAAGCGAATTTTATCCGCACTTAACTCAGCAGGAATGGCAATCTTTAATTACCCGCATTTCCGAGCAATCCAATACGCCATTGGAAAGTCGTCCGTTCTCGCAATGGTCACTAGACAGTGAGCAAATTTCCCTATTACATGCCGGCGAAATTGTTGTTGCCGATCATGAAGATGATATTTTATTTAAAAAAATATCAGAGGATACGGTTTTGCGGGTTGGGCCGATGCATACCATAGAGAGTGTTGAAGCTTTGGAACAGCAAGTGCAATGGCTTTTAGTCTTTGTATTGGGCATTACGATATTACTATGGGCCAGTTGGCAACAATATAAAGTCAAGCATTTGATGTTAGCGACAGAGCGCTATAGTGAAGGTAAATTAGAGAGTCGAGCCCCTCAGGGTTTTATTGGAATCCCTGGATTAAGTACTGCCTTTAATGCGATGGCAGAACGGATACAACGTTTATTTCAAAGCCACAAAAACTTGACGAATGCTGTTTCTCACGAACTGCGTTCGCCTATTACTCGAATGCGTTTTCAATTGGAAATATTTGATGACCTTAAGAATCGAGATGAACAAGAAAATTGGTTAAAAGAATTACTGGAAAACTTAGATGATATGGATTTTTTAGTCGATGAGATGCTGAATTATGCCAAGATGGAGCGCTCAGAGTTTTATGCGGATCATAAAAAAGTTGAATTGCGTCAGTGGCTGCAAGACATAAAGCCATCATTAGCAGGTGAAATAACCAAGCCTTTATCCTTAAACCTGCCTGATACCACTATTTACGGTGATATTGATAAGTTTTTGTTGGCCCGTTTAGTTCGTAATCTCGTCACCAATGCAAACAGGTATGCTAAAACAACGATCGAAATAGGTTTAGCAAAAAAACAAAATCTTGTATTACTCTGGGTTGATGATGATGGTCCTGGGATTCCTGTGGACCAACGGGATAACTTGTTTGAGCCTTTTGTGCGCCTGGATAAAAGTCGTAGTCGCGACACCGGTGGTTACGGTTTAGGATTGGCTATAGCGGCACAAATAGCCCGTTGTCACGCTGGTCATATTACTATCGAAACAAGCCCACTAGGTGGTGCGCGATTCGCCGTGACTTTTTAATCTATTCATTTTCTTTATTAAAAGAATCAAATAGCACCTTTGATTTATTTTAAAAGCAACTGTTTATGATAAAAAGAATTTTTAACCAATATATCTAAGGCCTGTGGTTTTGCCACACACATACCCCTGTGTATAATTAACACCCATCGATTTTCAAAAGATCAGCGGGAAGTTCATTGAGGTAACAATAGGACGACATTTCCGCACCGAAGTCATCCAGGGCCACTTTAAAACCTAAGCTCCTCAAACAGTTAAGTGTATTTTTAGCTTTTCCAAGATTGAGCATAACTTGCGTTTCAGTGATATCAAAACATATCTTATTTGTAGGAATACCATAAAAATTTTGACGCTCTTGTATATACTCTATTGTCTAATCATTACAAATAGAGCCTGCTGAAAGATTGATTGAACAATAACTGATATTTTCAAGATCGGAAAAATTTTCCTCGATGATTCTCATAACATGATTAACCATCCACTTATCAATATCCATGATAGTGTTGTAACGCTCTGCTGCAGGTAAAAATGCGCCTGGGGGTAACAACCCCTTGCTCTTCATCTCGCATTCTGATCACCGACTCCATTGCCGGCAATGCATTACCTTCAGCCGTGGGAGCTATTAACTGAAACGCAACAAAAAACAGATCATTCCTTGGTTTTGCCATTACTGACTTTGCTTGAAGGCACACATCTTACGTAAGAGGAATAATTGCCTACTTGGGAAAAACGTTCGATAGGGCCGGTTTCTGACAATATGGTCATACCAAGAATTTTGCCTATACCAGGTGTTCTCGTGATGATACTGAAAGCGTTTGAATCACATTGCGCTAGGACATAATTTTCAATCGCGGTAATTTGCTGCTCAAGCGGACGCCTGTGTGTCTACTGATGGCGCTTTGCAAACTCAGCAACTGTGCTGTTTCTCTTTTATAACGTGATCAGTTATCATCGATAATCGATACTACTGAGTTATTGCTACGAAGGTCGATTCCGCAGTAAAGTGGCATAAGTCGTCTCCTCTTTGTTGAGTGTAAGCCCAACCGAGTTTATCTCTGGATGCCTCCGAAGGGGAGGCGGCGACTTATGATTTTCAGACACTTTGAAGTTGGCTGGGGTTAGCTATGACGTTTAAGAGTATTATCGGACAGGCACTATTTATAATGCTTGTATGAAAAAGTTGATTCTGTTCAACCCCAGTGTCCCACTTGTTCCGCTAGGCAAGGAGCTGAGATGAGTCGATTTTCTAGAAGTCAAAAAAAGGGCTTAGGGTTATGACGATAACTACGATTGAGGAAATTCAAAAAGAGATTTGTAAAAAATATGGAGTAGGTTTTTTTTCTTCTCCTGATGATCTCAAAGTTGGTATTGCGGCCAACGTTAGGGAAGGCATTCTTCCTATCAACGGTCTCAGGAATTTTCCAGAAGGCGATACAACAGGTTGGTATATATATGCTGGTGAAGAGTTATCAAATGATCCAAATTTTTTTATGCCATTGCATGTTAATCATCTTGATAGTTGGTGCCATCAAATTAAAAAGTATCTTGGTTTACCTCCTGGGTGGAGGTTCCTTATTGCAGATGATTATGAAGATGTTTGGTTTGATGAAAGTTTGTTAGATGTCTAGATGCGAGTGTAAAAGGATGCGTTTATTTTTTGATCAGCCCTCTCCACAAATAACAATTAGTAGAGAGTTTTTAAAAATTAAAACATAATATTATAAATAATTTAAGTAAAATGATTTTGCTATGTTGAGGCGTTTGCGCATCTCTCTCTCTACCATATTGTTCTGCGTGACAATAATCGAGAAGCTTGTTTTTTTGTATTATTTTTATACGCTTCGAAATGAAAGATGTATTCTGATTCCGAATACAGCTCAGGTAAAAATCCAGAAACTGGTTTGGTTATTGTTTTTATAACAAAAGATGGCCTTTCAGGCGTTCCTTTTATATTGTCATATCGAAAGCTTGAGACATACAATTTTTTAAAATCGAGTAGAATTTTTTTTTAATTCAGGTATAGGTTGGCATAAAGATGAATTGTCTAGCATGGAAGGTTTTTTGTACGTTTTTGAAATGCCAGTGGGAAAATATGAGTTTAATGACTTATATGTTGAGGGTAATTATCTCCATACCAATTGGAGTTCTGGTGGCGATTACTCTTTTCCTTTTGAGGATTTTTCAGGGCGAACAATTTATGCTGGAAATATACATATAGATGCAAAAAATATAGGTAATAGTGATTATTCTTTAGAAACGATTTCATCGAGAAAAAATAATTACTCTAGAGATGTTGAGCTGTTTAAGAAAAAAATATCCTAAGATTAATGTTGGTGAAATAACTATGGTCGAGGAGCTGAGTCAAAAGGAAAAGTTAATCAGAAGGGAGCATTCTGGATCAGAAACTCGTAAGCTATAAGTTATGGCTCAGAGAAATTATTTAATATATAAAGCTTGATTGAGTTGCTAATTTTTTACAAGGCGGCTGCTTAATAGTAACTATTCTACTGAAAGGTCAATTATGGAAAAGTTTAATAAAAAATATAAACATGCAAGTCGTTTTTTTGTAATTGCTATTTTTGTATGTTTATTAATTGCTTGTGGAGGAGGTGGTTCCGGCGGTGAATCCGGGCTTAATGGGCAGGTTGAGTCAGGTGTTATGCTTCGGGGTGATCATAATTCTGTTAGGTACCCTATTATGATTTATTTGCCAAAAAATTATGGTGACACTGCGAACAAAGAGTATCCATTATTGTTGATACTCGACGCTGAGTGGAATTTTAAATCAATAATTAACATTGTCGACGAGTTGGGAAAAGACATTATTGTCGTTGGCGTAGGCAATGCGAATGCTAGCTCTGGAGTTTATCAAAGAGGATTGGATTATACTTGGCCCGGGGCTGAAGATTATTATCATTTCTTAACCTGGCAAGTACTTCCTTATATAGAGTCAATTTACAGTGTTGATGTTGATAATCGAACTTTATCAGGGCATTCATATGGAGGTTTGTTTGCAGGTCTTGCAATGTTAATTGAGCCTCCGGGCGATAGATACTTCAGCAAATACTTATCGCAAGATGGTAGTTTTTGGAGAGATCGCGAGATTATTAACTTATTAGAAGGTCAGCTTTACAGCCTTGACTCGTCTTTGCCCATTCAGCTTGTTTTAACCGGCGCTACAGGAGAAGAGGGTAATGCGCGATATGTAAAAGATTTCTATAATCAGTTGGTTAATCGAGGCTATAGTGATTTAGACATAACCTATCTACAAAATGGCGTAAGTCATAATGAGGATATTGTTGTATCTATGAGAGAGGCTTTAGATTTACTTTATCCTGAGCTGTAAGGCTTTTAGCTATGTGATTCCATACTTGAAAAAGTGGTGGAGCAAGTAATAGCGTCTCAGAGGTTCTTATAATAATTTAACAGATGTTGTGTGTTGCTAGGGTGGTTTCAATTTTTGGGGGAAGTATCGTATGTATTGGAAATTAATTAATAAAATAGTTATTTTGATATTTCTAACGGTTTTGATTTTTTCATGTGGTGGTGGAGGGTCTTCGAATGGAGATGGAAGTAATACAACAAAAAATGGTGGGACTGTATATTCTACTGCCCTACGTAGAGTAGACAATGGTGTTAAATACCCCGTTAAGGTTTATTTGCCGCCAGGGTATGAGCTTGATGCTTTAGCGAGTTATCCAGTTCTATATGTCTTAGATGCTGAATGGCGTTTCTCCACTACGGTAAGTATGGTAGAAGAGAGGAATAAGTCGATCATTATTGTAGGTGTTGGCAATACCGATAGACAGGTAACCGGACGTCGTGCGGTAGATTATCGAATGCCAGGGGCTCGTTCTTACTATCAGTTTTTGATTAACCAAGTTATTCCTTATGTTGATGCAAATTACCGAGTTGATATTGAAAATCGAACCTTGTCGGGTCATTCATTGGGTGGTTTATTTACTGGTTTGGCAGTATTGCTGGAAGATCCTGATAACCGCTACTTTAGTCATTATTTGTCACAAGATGGTAGTTTTTGGGATCAGCAAAATGTTACACGAGATTTAGAAGAAGAATATTTTGTTCTAGGAAAGGGGCTTGACGCGCAGGTTATTATTGGTGGCGCGTTGCTAGATGATGGAAATGGTGAGGATGCAGAATGGTTTTATGATTTACTTGATGTTCGTAGTTATGAAGGAATTGATTTAATGCATTGGATATATGTAGCCAACCACTCGCAGGATTTTGAACTTTCTATGGCCGAGTATTTAGACTTCGCATATTAATGGAAAAATATGGGAAATAGTCACAAACTTAGGGCGTTGAAAAAAATCATTGCTTGTTTTTTGATAATTATAGCAATAGGTTTTGTTGGAATGACTCTCAGTATCAAGCTATTCGGAGTGGAGGGTGATATTTCATGGTTCTCATTATTGTTTCCTATGCTGTGTGTGTATCAGGCTGTAGTGTATCTCGGTGAAAAAGAAATAGTTCCAGTGGTGCCCTTGACACAAAAGAATAGAGCTGTAGATGAAGGTTTGCCATTTGACCCCGTTAAACGAAAAGCTTTTATAAATAAACTAGAACATAAAAATAATGAATGGTTAGTTCCAATCGAAGAATTTTTTGATGGCAATAATGACGAATCATCTATAGGGTGTAATTTGTGGCCGGAACATCCTGGGATAGATGTGTTCAGAACGGTATTCCAGCGCTTACAGCAACGCGAAGACGTTGGAATGATATATTCTTGTATCAAAGAGGTTGAGCCTGATGAAGAATCTTGGCCATATGCAGATACCATTTATGTTGTAGGCTCTATTTCTATTGCGGATTTAACACATGAAACCCAGTCAATTCAGCCAACTGAAGTTGGTGCGGGCGGCGATTTTTTTACCTCTATACCGCGACTGTTAAAATGTGAAAGTCCTAAATTTGTTCGTGTCCTGTGGTAGGATTAGTGTTGGTCTAATTAATATGTCAAAAAATGCTTGCATCTTTTACTCAGCTCTTCGAAATTTAAATCTCAAAAGACCAAAAATAAATACAATATTCACCACTAGCATATCTTGTAGCCATGCTTCATAAAAAATTAATACTTTCCATATCTCAATTGTCTCTAAGTATTGCTGAAACAGATCGAGTAAGACCAGATAATAAAATAGAGTGCCCCTTTCCCGCAGTAAGATGAAGCTTGTGTAATATCTGAATGGGTTATAGCCTTCCGAGCAAGAGTCAATTATTTTGTCGGCAAAGGTCATATACAAGTCCAATACGATCGTTGCCCACGAAACAATAAAAACAGTAAAAATAATAGTTTTGGCGCGTATAGAATATCTTTTTTGATTGCTCCATCAATAAAAACTGAGTCTTGACTCGCTACGAATGATTATGTCATTGTCCTGGGCCAATCTAAAGAGCTTCGGTCATAATATCATTTGTTTAAAAGAAGAAAGGGTAGTTAAATGGGTATCAAAAAAGTAATATATGGCTTTTTATTGGTTATGGTTTTGGCAGGTTGCGAGGCCAAGGAACCAAGTTATAAGGGACCAAGTTATCAAGATATTACTAATGAGCGTGCGCAAGAAGTTGAGCCAATGCGAAAGGCAGTAATACAAGCAGCCGAGCTTTATGCATCAACTAATCAAGAAGCCGTATCTTGCAAAGGCATGCAAATTCCATTAGTTCCCCATCGTTATTACCAAGCGATTGAAGCCGCTAATATGGTCGCTGTTGACCATAATTGGTTGTTAAGCTTGATCGATTCATCTTATGAGTGGCCTGTTATAAGGAATAAAGATGACCCTTATGATATCTTGTCGGTAGATGATACGTTACATTTCTCAAATGTCTTTGAGGCACTTTCGGGTAGATTTAGTATATTAACAACATCATATGATGTCGCATCGGAGGGCTTTATCGCAGCATTCTCGTTGCTGAAGCAATCGAGATATTTGATTGTTAATCATATTAATCATTACCAAAGCCCGATAGTGCTTGGTGAAAAGTCATTTAGCCCCGGAAAGGCAGATATTGATTTGTCGGTAATTGATTTAATGGAGCAGCGGGTAATGTGCCGAACACATGTTACCGTTGAGACACCTGAAAAGATTCAAGTGGTCGGTACCTATGAGTCCATGCGAATGCAGTTGAATATGAACTTTTCCATGCTGGCAAGCTCCGCTCTGGATAAAGAAATTGAAGCGATTATCGGCAGTGGTCATTAATCGAGGGGGTGAGGTCAGAGCAAAGCCTGTTCGCTTGCCCTACTTCTACTATATAATCGCCGACTTTTTCTCCGCGGTTATTCAACTAGATTCTGCAGTTGACCGCTTGATACTAACGTAATTCATTGATTGCCCATGAAAAAGACTAAGTCACTGATTCATTCACAGGGTGAAGCCGCAGATTCTAGGTTAACAGATGTCCCAAACCTTCGAAATTAAGCCTGAGTACAAACAAAAAGCCATTCGCAGTTATGTGATCCGCGGTGGCCGTATTACCGAAGGACAGAAAAAAGCTTTTGACCGAGCATGGCCGGATTATGGCTTAAGCTTGTTTGATGGTCCCATCGACTATTCCGTCATATTTGGCCGTGAAGCGCCTGTTGTGCTGGAAGTGGGCTTTGGGATGGGGGATTCCCTCTTGCAAATGGCAAAGGAGCAGCCAGAGAAAGACTTTATTGGTATCGAGGTGCATCCGCCTGGTGTTGGACGTTTAATCAATAATGCAGCTAAAGAGGCGCTCACGAATCTCAAGGTGTATATGGCCGATGCCGTGGATGTACTCGAAGACTGTATTCCCGATGCCTCCCTTGCTCGCTTTCAGCTATATTTCCCAGACCCCTGGCATAAAAAGAAGCACAATAAACGGCGTATTGTGCAGTCAGCTTTTATGCAGTTGGTTCATCGTAAGTTGTCCGTAGGGGGTGTTTGCCATTTGGCAACGGACTGGGAGCCTTATGCTGAGCATATGATGGAAGTCATGTCCCTTGAACAAGAGCGATTTACCAATCAAGCACCGCTCTATTATTTTTCTCCACGACCAGATTATCGTCCTCTCACCAAATTTGAAAACCGTGGTCAAAAGCTGGGCCATGGCGTTTGGGATTTACTGTTTGAGCGTATATAGAGCATGTACACTCACCGCCTTTCAGCTTCTGGGGCTTCGCTGATACTGCGTGACCAGCACTTCCGCCATTCATGGCGGTCGTACCCATAAGTTGAAATTCAATGGGTATATCGAAGCAAGTAACCTGCTTTATGCGCTGTATTTCTGGTAAACTGTTGATCTTTTGCCTAACACCCCCAAATACCGTATCTGAATAAGTCCTATGGATAACCGTTTTTTTAAAGAGCTTGAGCCTTTGGTCCAGGGTGATAGTGTTAGCCTGAGTCGGGCAATTGAGCAGCTGCGCTTTGATGATAAGGGCTTGATCCCCGCGATCGCGCAGCAGCACGATACCGGTGAAGTGTTGATGATGGCTTGGATGAACCTCGAGTCTCTTCAAGAAACACTGGCAACGGGGAGAGCGTGTTATTGGTCTCGCTCGCGTCAGGCTCTGTGGCGTAAGGGAGAAAGCTCTGGTCACACCCAAAAGTTAGTTGAATTGCGAATAGATTGCGATGGAGACACGTTGCTGTGTTTGGTAGACCAACAAGGTCCAGCCTGTCACACAGACCGTACAAATTGTTTCTATTTGCGGGCGGAGGCCGATACGCTCTCCGTTATTGCGAATCCCGTCAAGGAATCTTAGGCGGATAACTTTAGCTTTAACCGTTAACAGCAATCTATTGATTATGAACTCCTACACAAAACCGGACATGCCGGACGTGGCTGCGACCCAACCCGCACAACAAAATGGCACCCTCGACTGGGTGGGCATGAGCCGTATTGCGCTACCACTTTCCATTAAAGATGCGCACTTGGGGCAATACAAAGCGAATGCCTTTGTCGAAACTTACGTTAATCTCATCAATCCGCAAGTGAAAGGCATTCATATGTCTCGCCTTTACTTGTTGTTGGCAGAATTTGCTAAGGAAGATGTGCTAACCATTCAAAATCTCTCGACGTTCTTGCAAGACAAATTAGCCAGCCATGCTGATATTAGCGATAGCACCTGCCTACATGTCGACTTCGATTATTTTATTAACCAGCCTGCACTCAAAAGTGAATACAGTGGTTGGAAAGATTACCCATCGTCTATCCGCGCGACCTTTAATAAAGGTAAGGTCGATATTGAGCTTGCGGTCAAAGTTCCTTACTCTTCTACCTGTCCCTGTTCGGCGGCGTTATCGCGACAACTGTTGCAACAAGCGTTTAGTCAGGACTTTTCTGAGAGTGATCGTCTGAGTAAGGCCGACATTGAAAAATGGCTACGCTCCGACAGAGGCAGCGTTGCAACACCCCATAGTCAACGCAGCTACGCTAATATTTTAGTGAAGCTTGATGATAGCTACCAAGAGGGTTTCCCCATTAGTGAGTTGATTGGGGTTGCAGAAAATGCATTAAAAACCGCAGTGCAAACCGCCGTAAAACGAGAAGACGAGCAGGAATTCGCTCGTTTAAATGGCGCTAACCAAATGTTTTGTGAGGATGCAGCGCGCCGCATGAAAAATGCCTTGAGCCAACAAGAAAGTTATACCGACTTTTGGGTGCGAGTAGAACATGTGGAGAGTTTGCACGCTCATGATGCCGTTGCCATTACCACCAAGGGCGTAAGTAATGGTTACCATCCCATGTTACATCGTTAGCATGACCATTCAACACCCTTAAAAAATAGGTATTTCATCGGGAGCTGCAAATGAGATATTTACTTTTAATACTGTTGTGCATCATCGCTCCCTTTGCCTTTAGCGAGTTTAAGGTCGAGGTCATTACCAACGAATTAAAACAACCCTGGGGCGTGGCTCCATTACCGAGTGGCGATTTTCTGGTAACGGAAAAAAGTGGCCAATTGCGTGTAGTCAGTGCTAATGGTGTTATTTCCTCCCCTATTAAAGGATTGCCCGAAGTGAGTGTTGTCGGGCAAGGCGGTTTGCTCGATGTAGTACTCCATCCCCAATTTTCCAGTAATGGCTTTATCTATTTAAGTTACGTGTCCGGTGACAGCACCGAAGGTTATGGCACCGAAGTCATGCGAGCCCACCTAAAAGGTAATGAGCTGGTCGATACAAAGCGACTTTTTGTTGCCTTGCCTAAAGTACAAGGCGGGCGCCACTTTGGTAGTCGCTTGGTTTTCGATAACGCGGGTTATCTCTATATTTCTTTGGGTGACCGCGGCCGTCGTGACGAAGCACAAAATTTAAAAAGTCATTTAGGTAGCTTAATTCGTTTGCATGATAATGGCGCCGTGCCGAGTGATAATCCTTTTGTGAATTCTGTAGACGCGAAGCCAGAAATTTTTTCTTATGGCCATCGCAATATGCAGGGGATGACATTGCACCCCGTTACGGGTGAAGTTTGGGTGCATGAGCACGGCCCTCAAGGTGGCGATGAAGTGAATGTTATTGCTAAAGGTAAAAATTATGGCTGGCCAGTGATTACCTATGGTGCTGAATACGGCAGTGGCCTCAAAATTGGTGAAGGCACTCATAAGTCAGGTATGGAGCAGCCTATTTATTTTTGGGATCCATCCATTGCGCCCTCGGGGATGGCATTTTTAAATAATCATTTGTACGTTGGCGCGCTTAAATATCAGTTGCTGAGCCAATTAACCTTGAAAGATAAGCTCGTTGTGAAAGAACAGCGTTTTTTTGAAAACCAATTTGGTCGCATACGCGATGTGGAGGTGAGTGAAGAGAATACTTTATATTTATTAACGGATTCAAATCGCGGCCAATTAGTTCGTTTAACACTTTCCTCGCAGTAAAAACCTACTATAAATAGAGACACCATGACCGATACCATTACTATTACTATGCCAGACGACTGGCACCTACATTTTCGTGACGGCGATTTTTTACAAGAAACGGTTCCCGCTACCGAACGTTGCTTTCGCAGAGCGATCGTTATGCCCAATTTAGTACCCCCTGTGGTGAATGCCGACATGGCGACGGCGTATCGCCAACGCATTTTAGCGGCCGCAAAAAGTGAAAAAGGTTTTGAGCCCTTAATGACCTTATATCTCACTAATGCAACCACACCAGAAATGCTAGCGGAAGCCAAAAAAGCAGGCGTTGTTGCCGCAAAATTGTATCCGGCGGGAGCGACAACGAATTCCGATACGGCTGTCAGTGATCTCACTCACTTAGAGCCGGTATTTGCTCGTTTGGCAGAAGAGGGAATGTTGTTGTTGGTACATGGAGAGGTCACCGATAGTGAGATCGATATTTTTGATCGGGAAAAGGTATTTATAGACCGTCATTTGCGCGATATCGCCGAAAATTTTCCAGAGCTAAAAATTGTTTTTGAACATATTACGACGAAAGATGCTGTCGATTTTGTATTGTCGGCATCAGAGAATGTAGCAGCAACCATTACTCCACAGCATTTGTTGTTAAATCGTAACGATTTATTAGTCGGTGGCGTACATCCCCATAATTATTGCTTGCCTGTGTTAAAGCGAAATATTCATCAAACGGCTTTGCGTGAAGCGGTTGCTAGCGGTTCTCCAAAATTTTTCTTGGGTACTGATTCAGCTCCGCACGAAAAACATAAAAAAGAATCTGCCTGTGGTTGTGCGGGTTGTTACAGTGCTTGGAGTGCAATAGAGTTATATGCCCAAGTGTTTGATGAGCTGAATGCATTAGAAAATTTGGAAGGCTTTGCCAGCCATCATGGTGCCGACTTTTATGGTTTACCGCGCAATAAAGGCACCATTACTTTGCTTAGACAAACTTGGCAAGTCCCGGAAGAAATTACATTGCCCAATGGTCACCTTATTGTGCCTTTTTATGCGGGCAAAACATTGCAGTGGAAGTTACAGAATACTTAGCAATAAATTAATAGAGTGCTGCTCTTAATTAAAAATTATAAAGCGTCATCCCCGCGATCTACAATTGCTCCTGCATCGCTCGAAGTAGTCTACGTCTGTGCAGAGCAAGGCGGGGATCCAGAATTTAACCTATTCATTAATGCCTGGATTCCCGCCTTCGCGGGAATGACGTCGAGAGCAAAGTTATAGAGGCTATCTCAGTGTATACTTTTTAAGCCACTTGCTAGCACGCTGTTAATGATGACAGTGGCATCATTTTTCATTAATCATCATGTTTACGCACGATGGGCATGGTATGCCAGTTGGTGATGGCAGGTTTAGACGTATCCTCTTCTTCCTTTTTGGATGAACTATCGCTGGCCTCTGTTTTTTCTGGTGCCGAAGCTATGGGTTTTTCTACTTTTTCTTCTTTGGGCTCTGGCGTTTTCTCTGTAATGCCAGTTTTGGGTGGATCAACCGGCTGCGGTTTACTAGTGACCACAGGTGCTTCCACTTTTTCCTTTACCGGAGTCGGCTCTACAGAGCTAGGCTCAGCGCTTGCCTGCTTAATATTTTCTATTGCTGAAGTGTTGGCAATTTTCTCTACTTTCTTTTTTGTTTTCTTGATTTTTGTTTTGGGTTGCCAAACTTTGCTGGGTTTCTTGCTCTCTTCTTTCTTTTGAGTTGAAACTTTCTTTGCTTTAACGGATTTTTTGTTTTTGTCGACCGGCTCAGATAGATCGGGTGTTAACGGTTTGGTCTCAACTTTTTTGAGGGCCTTTTTGACAGTTTTCTTTTTTAACGTTTCAGCAGCCGAAGTTACTTTGGCTTTTTTAGCACTTTTGCTCTTTTTCTTAGCTTTAGACGGCGCTTTTTTAGCGGCTGCTTTGGCTGCTTTTTCAAGTAGTTTGGCTTCTTGCAGCTGTCTTTTAGCCTCGTCCAGCGCACTTGTGGATGTGCTTAACTCGCTATCTAAGTCTTCAATTTTAGTTTTGAGGGTTTGAGCTTGTTTTTTAGCGGCTGCCGTTGTCTTTCCCTTGAGAGAGGCGTGTTTTGATTTTGCCTGCTTCAGTGTGGTTTTGAGTTTAAGGGTATCTTTCTGAAGTTTAGTAATAGTGGTTTCTCTGGCCGCCATTAGCTTTTGTTCGAGTTGGGGCAGTTGCTTTTCCAGGCTCAGAATGAGGCGAGCAGTTTCTTGTACTTTTTTATTGGGCATGTGACCTCCGTTGAAGAAGTGCTTTTGTTGGGCGATTATTCCAAAAAATATGGGTTTAATCCAATATTTTGAGTAGGGCAAACGGGTAAATTATGCCCGTGACCGTGACTAAGTTCAAAGTCGTTCAGGCTAGCGGTATCTATCTGCGATACTTTGTTATACCATTGCCGCCGTACATAATAGGCATACCAAGACTATGCCACGGTTTAATCTATCTCAATCGTCATTTTTTAGGATATTCTCATGAAACTGAAGCTTCTTATAGTAAGCCTTGCTGCAATTTCTCTAGTCGCCTGCGGTGGCAACAAAGCCGATAAAAAAGAGGGCGCTGTAACAGCAGAATCTACGCTAGAGTCAGTAGAGCAGCGTTTGAGCTATATGGTTGGCAATAATATGGCCAAGCAATTTAAACGCGACAACGTATCAATTGATATTGACTCGCTCAAATTAGGTATCGAAGATGCCATGGCAGACAAAGAGTCTCGTCTCAGCGAAGAGCAGGTTCAGGCAACCATTAAAGAGTTGCAAGATAAAGCCCAGAAGCGTCAGGAAGAAGAGCGTGCAGCACAAGAAAAAGAGCGTGCGGCGGCTGGCGAAAAGAACAAGACAGAAGGCGCTGCTTACCTAGCGGAAAATGGCGCGAAGGAAGGTGTGGTTACCACCGAGAGCGGTTTACAGTATAAAGAACTGACAGCGGGTGACGGAGAAAAGCCAGAATACGGTGATACGGTAACCGTTCACTATAAAGGCACCTTGATCGATGGCACTGAGTTCGATAGCTCATATAGCCGCAATGAGCCCGCTACGTTTCCTGTTGCGGGTGTTATTCCAGGCTGGGTTGAAGCACTGCAGTTGATGAATGTGGGCGATAAGTGGGAATTAGTGATTCCTGCAGGTTTAGCTTATGGTGCCAATGGCGCAGGTCCTAGCATTGGCCCCAATGCGACACTGGTTTTCGAAGTTGAGTTGCTAGAGATTACTAAGCCAGAAAAACCAGCAGATAAAGCAGATA